>CAJJTI010000089.1 GCA_905194705.1 uncultured Solobacterium sp.
ATGCAGGAAATAGGAAAAAATATCGCTACAAAAAAATATATACCAGAAACAAATTTTATTCGCCTGGCTGGAGCTCATGGTGGTGAAGCACTAAAAAAAGAAATTGAAACAGTATTTCATGATATTGAAGTTGTGGATGATACATGTACTGGTAATCGGCACTTATCTTTAACAGTTGATCCAAATCGTTTTTATGAAACATATGCTAAGAGTTTATTGAATCAAGAAGCTCCCTGTATGAGAATGTGGTTTAATGGTGAAAGAACAACTGTTCATACAAAACCTGCAGGAACAATTTATCATACAATTAAATTTTGTGATTTTTACAGCTTTGACTATTATCAAGAAAAAAAGAATAATCAGGTAAAAATGCTAAAAATAGAAACAGAAAGTATACCACAGAGTTCAGGCCAACTATTAACACGTTTAGAAGCATTTAAAGAGGAATTAGGAATGGATAAATCATTAAATACAATTAAAAATGGATTTGTGTTAGGAATAGATATAGGTTCTACAAGTACGGATTTAGTTGTAATGAGTGCTTCAAAAGAAATACTTGCAAGTTTAATCGCTCCTACAAGTACTGGTATTGATAATTTAATTGAACATTTAAAGCAGGAAGTATGTAAAAAAGCAGGGATCGATGAAGAGGATTTAACTAAAATTGTAACGACAGGATATGGACGGAAGACAACTGGTTTAAAAGAGAGTATCAGTGTTACCGAAATTACGTGTCACGCTAAAGGAGCGCATTATTTATGCAAGGATGCTCGTACAGTAATTGATATCGGTGGCCAAGATTCCAAAGTGATTGAAATTAATGAAAATGGTGAGGTAGTCAACTTTGTCATGAATGATAAATGTGCTGCTGGTACGGGAAGATTTTTAGAAGCACAAGCAAGAGCATTAAATTTGACACTGGATGAAATGAGCAAAATGGGTTTGAATTATAAAAATGATATTACAATATCCAGCATGTGTACGGTATTTGCAGAAAGTGAAGTTATTTCTCTTGTGGCAGAAAAAACGAGTAAAGAAGATATTATTCATGGTTTAAATCAATCAATTGCAAATAGAACTTATGCTTTAATAAAAAGAGTTGACGGTAAAGGAAAATATATTTTGACTGGTGGTGTAGCTCAAAATAAAGGGGTAGTTCAATGCTTAGAAGAAAAGCTTCAAGCAGATATTTTTGTTTCGGATAAAGCCCAGTTATGTGGGGCAATAGGAGCGGCATTACTTGCCTTGGAATAATATGGCACAAAGAATAGAAGATGCACTATTGCGACTACAATCATCTAATTTTAGAGCGAGATTTCATTTATCAGAAAAAGATAGACAATATATAGATGAAAAAGGATTAGATACTATTCGTAAGCATGCTGAAGACTTTGTAAGTAAAAGATTGGCGCCAGATGTAATAGAGAATGATGGTAAGCAAACACCAATGCGGGGCCATCCTGTATTTGTAGCACAGCACGCTACGGCTACATGTTGTAGAGGATGTTTAGAAAAATGGTATCACGTTAAAAAAGGAATTCAGTTAACCTCTTTACAGCAAGAAAAAATAGTTAATTTAATCATGGCCTGGATTATTCGAGAATATAAAAAGTAGCTTATTCAGCTACTTCATATACTCTTTTCATTACAACAGGTTGAAGTGGTTTATCTCTTAAATCACATCTTACAGAAGCAATTTGATCAACTGTATCCATACCTTCTACTACATGACCAAATGCTGCATATTGTCCATCTAAATGTGGAGCATCTTCATGCATAATGAAGAATTGACTTGAAGCAGAATCTGGATCCATAGCACGAGCCATAGAAATAACACCACGAGTATGTTTAATTGGGTTTGGATGACCGTTTGCGGCAAATTCACCAACGATATTTTCTGAACTTCCACCTGTTCCGTTTCCTCTAGGATCACCACCTTGAATCATAAATCCTTTGATTACACGGTGGAATGTTAAACCGTCATAAAAGCCACTATTAACAAGTTTTAAGAAATTTGCTGTTGTGATTGGGGCGCTAGTTGCGTCTAATTCTAATTTAATGGTACTACCATTATCCATTTCAATAATTACCATAATTACCTCTTTTCTTTTGTATTGTAACAGAAAAAGTACATTTATACGATAATAGTATTTTGTCAATTGAAGGTGGTTTAACATGTGCTAGAATAAAATTAACCAAAGAGAGGTAAAAATTATGCTTCGTAAATTATTAGGCGCAGCCATAGCTGCAACAGCTGTAACAGCAGCAGTCGTAACTGTTTTATCAAAAAAGAAAGAAAAAGAAGAAGTTGAGGAAGAACCGGTTCATTTCATTAATATTGAAGATGCAAGTGACGAAGAAGAGAAAGTAAATGAAGAAGAAGTAAGCGAAGAAGTAAAAGAAATCGCTGCTATTTATCCTTACTTGAGCTCATCTTTCATTGCTGAGCAATTTGCTAGAAATGATGCATTCAATGCTGAATATCCCGAAGATGCTTTAGTAGCTATTTCTCATAAAGCTAGATTTTCTCATTTAGAAGAAAAAGAACAATTCTTAGAAATTGCTAAAGAAAATGGATATGATGTGGAAGAATTGAATACAAAAGAAATTGTTGTGGCGAAAAAACTATATTCTACAGATGGTGCTATTTTAAGTGATATCTATAATGTGGCAAATCAAGTTAACTGCTTGAATGGTACATACGAAGGATATAAAATTGATTAATTTCTGAAGAAATATCCAGAAGAGTCCCGTTTTCATACGGGATTTTTTATTTTTGTTATATAATAGTATGGCTTTGAGAGGTAGAAAATGGGAATTATTGATGTTGATAAATTGACATTCTCATATGATGAGAAAACAGATGCTGTTCATGAAGTATCTTTTTCTATAGAAAAAGGACAGTATTGCACAATTGTAGGACACAATGGCAGTGGTAAATCTACAGTCGCAAAACTATTAACAGGATTACTAGAAAAGAAATCAGGAAGTATCGTTATTGATGGCCTGGAACTCAATATAGAAAATCTTAGAAAGATTAGAAATAAGATTGGTATTGTGTTCCAGAATCCTGATAACCAGTTTATAGGTTCTACAGTTAGAGATGATATTGCCTTTGGCCTAGAAAATCATTGTGTAGAA
Source organism: uncultured Solobacterium sp. (assembly GCA_905194705.1). Taxonomy (GTDB): domain Bacteria; phylum Bacillota_I; class Bacilli_A; order Erysipelotrichales; family Erysipelotrichaceae; genus Bulleidia. Next base: position 3,142 of record CAJJTI010000089.1, read on the forward strand.
CAGGTTGAAATGGATCCGATTATTGAAGAGTTCAGCAATAGAGTTGGTATGCATGATTATTTAAATAGTGAACCAACACGTTTATCTGGTGGTCAGAAACAGCGTGTTGCAATTGCTGGGGTATTAGCTATGCATCCAGATATTATTATCTTTGATGAAGCTACTTCTATGCTTGATCCACAGGGTAAAGATGAAATTAAAAAAGTGATTATGGATTTACATAAAGAAAGAAACTTAACGATTTTATCTATTACACATGATATTGATGAAGTAACAACAAGTGATTATGTACTTGTTATGGATGAAGGACAAATTATCTTGAAGGGTACTCCAGAAGAAGTATTTAAAAAAGAAGATAAATTAAAAGAAACACAATTTGATTTACCTTATTCAATGAAACTAGCTAAAGAATTAGATAAATTAGGTGTGCATATTAAAGATAGAATGACTATGGAAGGGATGGTGGATGAGCTGTGTCAATTACATTTGAAAAAGTAAGTTATGTTTACAGTGATGGAACACCATTTCGTTATGCTGCATTAACAGATATTGATTTATCTTTTACAGAAGGTAAAATGACAGCGATTATTGGGCAAACAGGTTCTGGTAAAAGTACATTAGTACAACATTTAAATGCTTTACTTAAACCGACAAGTGGAAAAGTTACGGTATTAGATCATGAGATTATTGCGGGTACTGAACCTAAAGGATTAAAAAAGTTACGTGGTAAAGTTGGTCTAGTTTTCCAGTTTCCTGAATACCAATTATTTGAAGAAACAGTAATAAAAGATATTGCCTTTGGCCCAAAAAACTTTGGTATTAGTGAAGAAGAAGCTTTAAAAAGAGCAAAAGAAGCTTTGAAATTAGTAGGACTTGATGAAAGTTATGAAGAAAAGAGTCCATTAGAATTATCAGGTGGACAAAAAAGGAGAGTCGCAATCGCAGGTATTCTAGCAATGAATCCTGATGTAATTGTTTTGGATGAACCTACTGCAGGGCTAGATCCATTAGGCACTGTAAGCATGATGAAGTTATTTAAGAAATTAAATACGGAACATAAGAAAACAATTTTAATTGTTACACACGACATGGAACAGGTTTATTCATATTGTGATGAAGTTGTGGTTATGGAAAATGGTAAAGTACAAATTCATACAACGGTAAATGAATTCTTTAAAGATCCAGCAAGATGTGAAAAATTACATATTTTACCACCAGCAATTATTCGTATGCGCAGTAAATTAAATGAAAATGGATTTCATATTGATGAATCTGTAATTGATACAAAAATGTTAGCAAAAGCAATTGCAAGTGAGGTAAAACGTCATGGGTAATTTTACACTTGGTAGATATATGCCTCTAGATTCTGTTATCCATAAAATAGACCCTAGAGCTAAGATAGTTGCAATGCTGTTAATGCTAATTGCTATCTTCTTTCCAGCAGGATGGATTGGTTATGGCATTATATTTGCAGTAGCTGCAGGAACAATATTACTTGCAAAACTGTCATTTAACTTTATCTGGAAATCAATGAAACCAATGCTATTCATGATGGTATTCCTATTTGTCATGAACTGCTTAGTTATTCATACAGGTTTCGTTGTTGTTACGATATTTGGTTTATCAATTTATTCAGATGCAATCTTACAAACTTTATATATTATCGTAAGACTGCTTCTTATGATCATGATTACAACATGTCTTACTTCAACTACAAAACCTCTTGATATGACACTTGGAATTGAAGATTTGTTAAAACCGTTTGTACGTATTGGAGTTCCAGCACATGAAATAGCTATGTTAATCAGTATTGCTTTACGTTTTATTCCTGACTTGATTGATGAAACAACACGTATCATGAAAGCTCAGGAAAGTCGTGGGGTTGATTTAAAAGAAGGCAAGATGAAAGAAAGAATTATGGCTATTCTTTCTCTTGTAGTACCACTATTTGTTTCAGCTTTCCAAAGAGCAGAAGATTTAGCAAATGCTATGGAAGCGAGAGGTTATGCAACAGGCGAAACAAGAACTCGTTATAAAGTATTAAAAATGACTTCTAAAGACTATTTATTTGTATTTGTAGCTTTAGCAGTACTTATTACAATGATTTGTTTATCTACTGTTTTATGATTCGTTATAAATGTATAGTAAGCTATTGTGGTGCAAATTACGCAGGATGGCAAAGACAAAATGGTGTTAATTCTATCCAAGCCACAATAGAAGACGCAATAAAAATTATTACCGTAAAAGATACAACAATTGTAGGCTCTGGTAGAACAGATGCTAAGGTAAATGCAAGAGGACAAGTATTTCATTTTGATTCTGATATAGATATGTCGCCATACAAATGGAAGGGTGCTATCAATGGTTTTTTACCGGGCGATATTCATATCTTGTCAATAGAGAAAGTAGATGATTTATTTCACTCTCGTTTTGATGTAAAAGAAAAGAAATATACATATCGAATCAATATGTCTGAATATGATGTATTTACTAAGGATACTGTTTATCAGTATTGTCGACCTTTGAATGTTGAAAAAATGATAGAAGCTTCTAAATGTTTTCTAGGTACTCATGATTTTACTTCTTATTGCAGTAATTCATTAGAACAAATGGAAGATCAAACAAGAACAATCTATGATATTCAATTTTCGATTGATCAAAATATACTCTCAATTACTTATTCTGGTAATGGTTTTATGCGCTATATGGTGCGTATGATGAGTGGAGATTTAATTGAAGTAGGTAAAGGAAAACTTCAACCTGTTGATATTCAAAAACATTTAGAAGCAAAATCTAAAAGAATTGTTCAAAAAAACGCACCTGCAGAAGGACTGACATTAGAACATGTGGATTATTTTAAAGTATTAGCAATGAATGATACATATTGTGTTCATGATTTGTTGATAGAACAAGAAAATAATCTCTTATATTTAATTTCTGTTCGCAAAACAAATAAAACAGTTGGGAAAATCTATCTTGATGAAAATTCTTCAACAATAACAATAAAACTATTATCTGCAAACAAGATAATTGATGAAGAAAACTTTATAGAAGATATAAAAAGTAGTTTGAAAAATAAATTTAGTGATATACAACAAATAGTTGTAAAAAATTTGGGATAAAGTAAAATTTGTGCTTGCATTCTAGTATACATTTTGATACTATAAATAAGCACATTATGACTCCTTAGCTCAGTTGGTAGAGCAACTGACTCTTAATCAGTGGGTCGAGGGTTCGAGTCCCTCAGGAGTCACCATTCTTGATTGATAAACCGCATATTTATGTGGTTTTTTATATTTACAGACAATTCTTTGAGGCATAAGTAATAAATTTTTTTGAAGTTCAGGGGAATTACATATTTTTTGCGAATAACATATATAGGAGGATTTTTATATGTTATTTAATGAGAAGCAAAAAAGAGAAATAGAAAAAGGACAATCATTTGGATTATTAAAAGAAGAAATAAAATTGTATGCTAAACCATATTTTTCAGCTAAACAAATGCAGGAAATTAGAATTGGTTTAGAAGAAGGACAGGGAATGCGGGCAGTCAAAACATATGCACGTTTTTATTTATCACATAATGAAATGGCTGTACGAAGACAAAGAATAAGAGAAAGAGATTTTTATTGTGATGAGAAATTATATAAAAAGAAAATGATATTACCAGCATTATCTGTTTTTACGATTTTTTTCTCCATATTTTCTATTTATGCTTTTTATTACTCTTTTTTTATTCATGCACCAGCATTAAATATTGAAGAAGAAGTTATATCTGTAAAATGCGGAGAAATAATAGATTTGAAATCTTATGTGCATACAACGGATGCTAGTAATTTAAAAGAAATTAATCAATATACTTCAAAGCTGCCAGGGACATATTTTATTGCTTACGAAGCAGGTACAAGCAATAAAAAGAAAATAAAGTCTATGCGTATTAAAGTTACAGATAATCGACCACCAGAAATTATCTTGAAAGAAGAAAAAATAAGAATATCTAGTATTGATGATTTTAACTGTAATGATTATATTGACCAAGTTAAAGACAATGTGAGTACAGAAAAAATACAAGTGGGTTGTAGCAGTGAACTTGATGCTTCACTGGAAGAACAAGATATTTTATATACAGCTGTTGATAAATATGGAAATACAGGGTATGCAAAAATGACAATTAAAATAGTTGGTAATGAAAATGAAAGCTTATCTTAATGTTATGTTAAGGAATTTATAATGTAATTCATTTATAATTGAATTATGAAAAAGATAACAAAAGTTTTATTGATAACACTTACTGTATTAATTTTGATTCCGACATTGTACGCAAATAGTTGTTTTATAGAAGCACAAAAGTTGATGAATTTAGAACCGATTTCAGAAAAAGTGGATGAATATACAGAAAAATCAGAATATATTCCGTTCGATGAAATAAATAAAGATTTTGTAAATGCGGTAGTTGCGACAGAGGATAAAAGATTTTTTACGAGAAAAGGATTTGATTGGATTGCTTTAGCGAGAGCTGTAATTGTAAATATAGTAAG
>CAJJTI010000090.1 GCA_905194705.1 uncultured Solobacterium sp.
CTCTTTTTGTTATTAGTATTATGCGTTTTGTTAATGATATAATAAATTTTAATTGTTATATTATTTGTAGATAAAGCAGGTTCGATAGAATAGAAATATAGATTAATAAAATGTTTGATTTATAAGCAATTTTATTAATGTGGAATAGTGAAAAAAGTAAAATTTTTGAATGTAATTTTGTGATTTTTATACGAGTTCGATGAAGTGCTTGATTTTTAAGGACTTTTGAGATTTGGATGGGTAAAAATGGGTGATTTTTGATGTTTTTAAATTGTCTGAAAATTTATAAATGGTTAATTTTAAGAGATTCGCTCGAACTCGGTTTCGAACTCGATTTGAGAGATTTTTTAAAATTGTGTGGTAATTTTGAAAAATTTAAGTTGGGGTGTGAGTGGAACAGATACCCCATGTTTTGTGCAGCCGGATCTATTTTAGAATGTAAACATACCCCCTATATCCCTAGTAAATCAAGGATTTTATAATTATTTTTACGGTATTTCTCTATTTTTCCGTGGGTTTTAATATTGATATGACAAGACTTAGCTTTTAATACTATATATGGTTTCTGACTATGACAGTAGTGATATGATATATAGGCGTTCGATATATGTCTTTCTGACAAAGACAAAATACAACTATTGTCCGCTACACAAAGACACATTCAGATCCAATCTGTCCGTGACTCACATACGCAATGTCTTTCTCATGCAAACACATTTAACACATTATCCGTCACACACGCACAAAACACATAATTTGTCTTTCTTACACGTACATCAAATTGCAGCAATACACATAACCGCAACTTATAAAACTATTCTAATTATAACCATAACTTATAACTTGTACCATCTGAAAATCTGGATAAACACAATACAAAAAATCGGACTTGAACTGTATTTTCATAGTGTAATAAAGCGATTACTCTATAACTCCATCTTTTCGCAAGCATTCCAACAAATATACATTAACTGTATCATATCCATTTTCATGCAACCATTTGTCTATGGTTTCTTTTTGATCTTTTGGTAAAAATATGTTTGGTCTCCATTTACCATTTTTATAATCAATTCCGCTTTTTGATTTCTTCTTTTCTTCCATGCTCAAACACTCCAATTATATACAATCTGCACAAATATCTATTCAAAATTCATCTAATTACAAATTTTATCATTTTTATCTGTCTTTGTCTATTGTGCAATATGTATAAAAAGTACGTACCAAACAACGAAAAAGTACGTACTAATTGTGCAATATCAATAATATAGTACGTACCACACGTACACATGGTATTTTATTGTGCAAGATCCACAAAGTACGTACCTTTACATAAGTACGTACCTATGGTATTATAATTATATCAAAAAGAGATACAAACAAAACACACAAACAAGCGTTCTATTTCCATTCGTGTTTAGACAATTTAAAAGTTGTTAGTGAAATTGGTGGTCGATGCCTGACTAATAGCTTTACCGGTCGGCTGAAAAGCAGGTTGAAAAGCAAAGGCTTAACTTAAATTGTCTAAACAAAAGCACATTGATAATTGAATAAAGACTTTACACTATGATATAATACCATCTGAAAAGGTGGTGAAAATATGAAAGTGAGTGATGAGTATATGCCAACTGATATACAATTTAAGTATGAATTGCGTAAGCATTTAACAGAACTTGAGAGAAAACTTGAATTACTCCAAAACAAAGAGTATGAAAAGCTTGAAAAAGAATATCTAAAAGAGATTGACGATATTAAAACAAGTTTACAAGATTAAATAAGTAACTAAAGGTGTAAAGTCTTTATTGAATTATTAAGGCTCTACACCTTATTAAAAGGTGGTAATATGACAAATAAAGATCTTAGTAATTTAGTAAATCAGATCATAAAACAAAACGGTATCAATAAAACTTTTATATCTGATAAACTGGGAATAAGTAGACAAGCATTAGATCATATGCTTAATAAAAAGCAATTTTCTATTGATGATGCAAACAAAATTTTAAATATTATCGGTTTTGAAATTGATAATATAACAACTAAAAAACTTTAAAAAAGTTGATAAAAAATGTTGACAAATCCTTACGGATATGCTAATATATAATCAAGGAAAGGGAAAAGAAATAAAAAGATCCCAGTCCTTGAAAAATCAAAAACTGGGATTTTGGAAATGGTAAACGTAAGTTTACACACTCACCCTTGAACAAGTTGAGTGTAAAACATTTCTTAAAAAAAGTCAAGTCAGACTTTAAATTCCCTAAAAAAGTTTTTGAAACAGAGAACAAGTAAACATAACCGATCAACAACGAAATAAGCAGTTGATCGCTAACAACGCAAATTAGCATAAAAAAGTGTAGGCATACAGTACCTTCCCATTCTATAGGGAAGAAGTGAAGCGAAAAAGATTAACAGCTTGAATATATTCTAGTGTATGGTCAGAGCATACAACCTAGACACTGTTAGCCTAACTTGAAAAAGTAGACACTTAAGAATATATAGAAGCCGTTCCAAGCGACAACATAAGCATTACAAAAATAAGCCTTATGATTAAGTTTACGCATACAATACGGCATAGAAATACATATAGAAATTTAACACACCTGTAGAAGCAACTCAATTAGCTGCTTCTATTTTATTATTTACCATATTCTTAATTGATAGAGGATCAAACATATACGGAAGAGTAAACCACTGTCAAGCAGGACATAGCAAACATACGGATATCATTGAAAAGCCACGGTTAAAAGTATGGATAAGTAATAAAAATATAAAAGGAAGGAAGATGCATTATGAAAAATTGTTTTGATTACACAAAAAGAGAGCTTAGAAAAATGAAAAGAGAGGAGTTGCTTCATATTTTATATGAACAAGAAACATTTTATTATGAATCTGCCAATAGTTCTAATAAAAATTGGAGTAAAGAAACCAGTTTTGAGGACTTTAAAAAGTCTCATAAGCTATACACAAAATCAGAATTACTAGAAAAAATATGTCATATATAAAATGGAGGAAAAATATTATGATGAAAATTTATTTGACAAACTTAGGAAAGTACAACGAAGGTCAATTAGTTGGTGAGTGGGTAGAGTTACCAGTATCACAGGAAGAATTAAAAGAAGTGTTTGAGCGTATCGGCATTGATGGCAAGGAATACGAAGAGTATTTCATAACTGATTATGAATGTGACTTTTACCAGATCGGAGAGTATGAGAACTTAGATACATTAAACGAGATAGCCGAAAGGATCGAAGAACTGGACGAAGAAGAAAGCAAGGTTGTAAAGGCTTTAATGTCAGAGTTAGGCTATACACTGGATGAAGCTATTGAAAAGGTAAACAATGGCGATTATAGAATATATAGCGATTGTGACGATATGACCGACATAGCATATCAGGTTGTAGAAGAATGTGAGTATTTGAACAATGTACCTAACAACGTGGCTAGATACTTTGATTATGAAGAGTTTGGACGTGACTTAGGTATCGAAGGAACTTATATATTCTTAGATAATAATGAAGCTATAGAGGTATTTTAAGCTCATAAACAGAGAATAAAACATATGGAGGAAAATTATGATAGTAGAAAGAATGGACAATATTAAAAGCCTAAAAACGTTTATTTCAGATCACAAGTGCGAAAAAATTATTCTTAAAAATTTGTTAGAGAATAATTTTCACAAAATGAAGAGTATTATTTCAATTTGTAAAGAAGTTGATGAATTTTTACAAATTGAGATCGGAAAAGATTTTTTCTATATATACAAAGTAGATTGCAAAAGTGGAAATATAAATCATTACTTAACAAGTAGAACGTTGAAAGAAATCATTATGCAGGAGGTTTGACCAATGGAAAAATATTACATAATTAAAGCTTATAACGGAATGGAAATTATAGATTCCAGACCAGAAGCAGAAGATTTTCTGTACAGCTTAGAACGCTTAGAAAAGCGTTATAACGCACGTAGCAAGCGAAAAAATACAATACAGCATGTGCTGTCTGCCGTAGGTATTTTATAAAGAAGGGAATATAAAACAATGATTATTGATAATAAAAACGCAACGGAAAAACCAATATACAGTGCATACGGATATACAGTAAATGCAATAGAAGCAATTTATAGATGGACTTATGACGGCTCGAACCGTGAACAAAAGTGCTATACAATGGTTTCTATTTTGGATTCTGAAAACGTGGAAATTTTTCGTTTTAATGGGTTCAATAATCCGGTATTTGCCGACATTCTCGAAAAGAATATTGATTGCTTTTTATGGTGGATTAAAACAGATAAACCGAATGCATATAATATTGAAAAAACTTTTTATGATGCCATTATCAAAAATTCTTGTTTATTTTCATATAGAATTGATCAGAGGAAAAGAAGAGAAGCAGAACTTAGCGTTGGTTGCTTTGTGAGAAACGCTTGAAAGAGATATTCCATGTGAACACGAATTATTTGAATTTATTTGATAAAGAAACGATGATTTCAAAATGAAATGGAGGAACTTTTTATGTTAATTGAAAGAGGAATGAAATTTAAGGTAGAAGTTTTAAAAAATCCTTTAATTAATACAAAGGTTGGTCATATTGTAGAGATTACCAATGTTGGTAAAACAACGGTAGAATTCAAAGATATTGAAACGAATGATTATGGACTTATTGAAAAGTCTAACATTGAAAAATGTTTTCAAAGTATATGAAACGGCGATTTAGATAGGAGTGATAAAATGCAGAAAGAAAAAGCGTTAAAGAAATTACAGAAAGCAAAACAAGAGGCTTTAGTCAATTCCGCTGAAATAAGAGTAGGAAGATTGGAACTCAATGAAGCAATGAAAGCATTGAGAACTATAATTGCTTTGCAAAATGTTTTAAAAAATGAATAGGAAACGGAAATTTCAAGATAAGAGAGGTGCAGTATGAGTAAAGTAACGGCAGGAATTATGAGAATAAATCAGGAACTAGATAAAATTTCTGGTTTAGATGGTATTGTGGCAGATAAAATTACAAAATTAGAAACAGAAGTAAAAGAAATGGTATCTGATATTTTAGAAAACCACTCAGAAGCAAGTATTTTTAATTATTGGGGAAATAACAAAAGTGGTATTTCTAATATGTTAGATGAAATAGACAAAGAACCGTTATTAGAAGAAGTTTTGAATAATGGAAAAAGTTATTATTTCAAAGGAATATCGTAACCAAGAAACAAATTATTTAATAAGATATTTAATTATTAAATATAAAAATTTATTATACTATATTGAATATAAGGGAAATGAATGTGTCACATTTAGAAAATTACAGTAAAATATATTTAGTTAGGAGGTAATACATATGTCAGAACAAAATAGAATGGAATTAATGAAAGTAATTATAAATTGGTTATTTGATAATAAAGATGCATATCAACGAGTAAACACTTGTAAGGAATATTTTAAACCATACATTTATGATGTTGATGGAAATTATTTGATTGGAGGTAAGGAAATTAGTGACTTTATTACAGGTGCAAATCAAATGATTTATTATGGAAAATAAGATTGTAAAATATGCATGATTATGATAATATTAATAAAAAATGGAGGTATTGATTATGAGCGTATTATTAATTTTTATTGGATTGGGTTATTTAATTTGCAAAATTATCAGTGAGGCGAATATAAAACCTACTGCGCCTGGCACAGATATGAGACAGGCATATTTGGATAGCACAAAAATTAGTAAAAAGGAATTTAATAAGCGTTTGTCAAATGGATATTATGTAAATAGTAATAAAGAAAATGAAAACTAAATAATGAAGTATGTTAGTTAAGCCATCAGATTAATTTCTGGTGGCTTTTATGATGGAAGAAACGGAGAATATAATTATGAATACATTAATCTTTATTCTGACATGAATCCGTGGATGAATTTAGTTTTATTGGTAAATGATAAAGATTTTGATAATGCAAAAGAAGTAACAGAAAAAGCCTTTGATGATTTTTGGAATGATCCAAAAGTTGAAGAAGAATGTTGGTCTTATGGAGATTGGATTGGATGGAAACTGAAAGAAGCAGGTATCGAATATGATATGTATAATAACTTAAATAAGAAGTCGGTTGACGAAATGGAAAAGTGGAGAAAATAAGAAAGGTGGTTGATGAATATGTTCGGTGGACTATTAGCATTCTTAGGAATCTATGCAGGAAGTGCTGCAAAGGCAGCTTATGATAATTATGACATGAAGAAAACAACTCGTACAGTTGATAAAGATGGGAATGTTCATTATATGGACAGATTATGCAATGATTATATCAATGGAGAGCGAGTAAAGAGAGTTGAAACTACTGATAGAAACGGAGTTAAGTTATATTCAACTGTTGGTGTAAATAGTAGTAAGGTGTATGATACTTCTTATGGAAGGGGTACACAGCAGTTATTCGAAATGAGTGAACGTGACAAACAAAATGCAATTGAACGTGGCAAATTAGCTTATGTGCAGTACAATCCTTATTTTGGAAGATCGGTTACAACGGAGATTGCAACAGGTAGAACAATTACTTGTCTTTTTGAAGGTAAAGATCCAGAAACTAAAGAACCATTTTATAAAAAATGGTATTTTTGTCCTGAGTGCCAGGATAAATATGATTGGCGAAATACCGTTAAGGGAGATTATGGGATTGATATTACCAAGGAAGAGTATTACAAACTTAAAACTGTGCCAAGTAGTTATACTGAAATACCTAGCGATCAAAAAGTGGCGTGGAAATTGATGAATATTAAGTAAATAAATGGTTGGGTGATGATTGATGAATGATACAAGACGCAGAATGATAAGTGAACTTAAAACGCAAATTGATTTTGCAAACAATTACTTAAAAGAAGCAAACAAGAAATTATCTTCTATATTAAGTGAAGAGCAGGACGCATTTGATAATATGCCAGAAGGATTACAGAGCAGCTATAGAGGAATGTGTTCTGAAGATGCAATTGATGGTATGGAAGAAGTGAGTGAGAAACTTGACGAAGTGATTGAGTTGTTAAATAATATTGTGTAAAATGGAAACAAGAAATAATAGATTCATTGGAAGATTGGAGAGAGAATATATGAAAATTGTGAGTATTGAATGGCTAACAGACGAAGTAACGGAACAATTAAATAATGAAGAAACCTGTTATTTGTCAAGTGATAAAGAATATTGGTTATTTACAGATGATAATGTGTTTAATAAAATTGGCAAAGAGTTACATTCGATTTCTGTTGCAGAATGGTTGTATGGAAAGTGTGAAGACAATGATTTATCTACAACATTTATGAATACACAATATGATTGGAGTGATTATAATATGGATGCAGCCGCCGATGTAGATGTGTCTAAATGCTGCAACAATCAATGGGATCAGGTTATGATAAACTATGTGAGAAATGTAGTTGAAGAATCCATTTCGTATAAATTAGAAGAATCGTTAAGAGAAATGGTGAATTACAAATTTGAAATGGATTATATAAAAGATGCTATAAAAAATGTTCTGGACTTAGAAGACAAACAATAGCTAATGAAACCAAGTTTTCTTTTGAAACAGAAAGGAATTATTTTATGAAATATGCAAATAGATTAACTGATG
>CAJJTI010000091.1 GCA_905194705.1 uncultured Solobacterium sp.
TGACAAGATGAATGAAAGATTGAATAAAAAGAATAAGCCATATGTTATTGTTGAAGGATTCTCAGATTATTTTGATGACAATACTTATGAGCATAATAATGAAATTATTTATGCGGGTAATTTAAGTATAGATAATGGTGTTATGAATTTAGTTAATGCATTTCAAAAATCAAAGTTACATGATACATGTATCTTGCGTTTATTTGGGGGAGGTAGTGCTGTAAAACATATTGAAGCACTAAACGATTCAAGAATTCATTATGAAGGCACAAAACCAAATACAGAAGTGTTATTTGCACTAAGAAGAGCGATGTTATTAGTAAATCCTAGACCAACAAGTGAAGAGTTTACTAAATATTCTTTTCCTAGTAAAACCATTGAATATTTAGGTACAGGTACTCCATTTGCTTCTACTGAGTTATATGCTATTGGAAAAGAATATTTTAATTATATAGATTCACTAAAAGAAGGAAGTGAAGAAGAAATACTTTCATATTTGAATCATTTTAATGATATAGAGTATAATGCTAGACTAGATAAAGCAAACAAAGGAAAAGAATTTGTGACATCTAAGAAGAGCAAAAAAGAGCAGACTCGAAAGATGATTCAACTTTTTGGAGAATAAAAATGACAGACACTATATATGCACCATTAATTGTATTTGTATATAACAGAAAAGATAAAGCTGAAAAAGTATTATCTGCATTAAATGAAAATTATTTAGCACCTGATACAGATTTATATGTTTTTTGTGATGCATATAACGAAAAAAAAGAAAATGATGAAGAAAAAGTTAGATTAGTTCAAGAGTATTTATATGAGTTTCAAAAAATATCTAAATTTAAAAATATAAACATTAAATGTGCAGAAGTTCATCAAGGTTTAGCTAAATCAGTTATCAGTGGAATTACTAAAATAATTAATGAATATGGAAAAGTGATTGTTACTGAAGATGATTTAATTGCCCATAAGAATTATTTAAATTATATGAATGATTGCTTAAACCAATATGAAAATAATAAACAAATATGGTCAATTAGTGGATATACTCATCCATTAGAGAGTATTCAAAATAGAGATGAAGTATATTTTACATATAGAGGAAGTAGTTGGGGATATGCTACATGGAGTGATCGATGGAATACTGTTGATTGGGAAATGCAAGACTTCCATAAGTTACCTTTTAAAATTAAAAGACGTCACAACTTATATTTAGCTGGAAGAGATTTATGGTTTATGCTGTGGTATCAAAAAAGAGGATTAATTGACTCATGGGCAGTTCGCTGGGTGTTTGAACAATCCAGAAATAAAGCATTAACTGTTTATCCTGCTAAAACATTTTTATACAATATTGGTACAGATGGATCAGGAACACACAATGAAAAATGTGGTGCAGATGTTTATAACTCATTAGAAGATATTCAATATAAACTTACAGATATTAAGTTGGAAAAAGAAATATTGAATGAATTTGCTAAAGATTATAAAGATCCAGTATTTCATAAGATACAAAAATATTAATAAATCGATTATTATAGTTAGTAGAGGTTGCGAAAATGAAACATTCAATTTTTAAAGATAAAGTATTAGTTATAACAGGTGGTACAGGTTCATTTGGTAATGCTGTATGTAAAAGATTCTTAGATACAGATATTAGAGAAATTCGTATTGTATCTAGAGATGAAAAGAAACAAGATGATATGAGACACTTGTATCAACAGGTATGCCCTGAAGCAAGTGAAAAGTTAAAGTTCTATATTGGGGATATTAGAGATTACAACTCTATTGAAGGAGCATTTAAAGGAGCAGATTATGTATTCCATGCGGCTGCTTTAAAGCAAGTGCCTTCTTGTGAGTTCTATCCAATTGAAGCTGTGAAAACAAATATTTTAGGATCAAATAATGTTATTTCAGCTTGTGTTGCTCATCATGTTAAGAAAGCTATATTCTTAAGTACAGATAAAGCAGCATACCCAATTAATGCTATGGGTATGACTAAAGCTTTAATGGAAAAGAATGTAGTTGCTAGATCTCGTCAGATGGAAGAAGGAGATCCAGTACTTTGTTTAACAAGATATGGAAATGTAATGGCAAGTAGAGGAAGTGTTATTCCACTATTCTGTGAACAGATTGAAGCAGGTAAACCACTAACAATCACAAATCCAGACATGACTCGTTTTATGATGACATTAGAAGATGCAGTAGACTTAGTTCTTTATGCATTTGAACATGGAAAACAAGGGGACTTATTTGTTCAAAAAGCTCCTGCTGCAACAATTGAAACACTTGCTAAAGCAGTACTTGAATTAAAGAACTCTGATGTAGGTATTTCTTATATTGGAACAAGACACGGTGAAAAACTATATGAAGTCTTAGTTACAAAAGAAGATATGGTAAAAGCAGTAGATATGGGTAACTACTTTAGAGTGCCAGCAGATAACAGAGACTTGAATTATGATAAATATGTAAATCAAGGAAATAAGAATTTTGAAATAGCTTCTGAATACAATTCTCACAATACCGAGCGATTAGATATAGAAGGAATGAAGAAGTTACTATTAAAATTAGATTTATTTAAATAATCTTATAGCAGTAATATGAACAGAATACTGAAGGAATAAAAACTAGAGTATTCTGTTTTCTAAATATAGACATCATAGAAAGGTTGAATATATGAGTTATCGAATAATACTAGTAAATAATTACTATAATTCACATACGATTGGTTTAGTGGATGAATTCTATAAGCAAACTAATGGTAATTTTCTTGCGCTTGAAACAAGTACAATAGAAGAATTTCGTAAAAAAATAGGTTGGAAACCAATTGAAAGAGTATATATCGATAAATATGAGAATCATATAGATGATGTTTTAAATGCTGATGTAGTGATATATGGTGGTAGTAATATAGATAAAATATTATCTGAAAGAATTCAGAGTGGGAAATTGACATTCTTTGTTACAGAGAGACCATATAAAATACCTACAGCAAAATCAACTTATATTAAAAGATTGGTTGGATCATATTTACATTTTGGTAGATATCAGAAAGATAATTTATATCTTTTAGCACAAGGTGGTTATGTTAAAGAAGATATGAAATTATTCCACAATTTTAAAGGGAGAATTCTTAAGTGGGGATATTTTCCTTTAATGACTTCTAATATAAATAAAAAAGAAAATAAGATACCACAAATTACATGGTGTGGCAGAATGTTAGATTGGAAGCATCCGGAAGATGCAATAAATGTAGCTAAATATTTAATTGAACATAATGTACTATTCCATATGGATATTATTGGCTCTGGTGACTTGTATGAAGAAATAGAGAAACAGGTAGAACCATTAAAAGAATTTGTATCAATTATGCCTTCTATTAGTAATGAAGAAATGCAAAATAAACTAGATGAGACTGATTTATTATTAGTCACATCAGATCGATATGAAGGTTGGGGAGCTATTGTAAATGAAGGTATGTACCATAAATGTATTGTATTATGCAATAAACTTATAGGTAGTGGTACGTATTTGATACAAGATAAGCAAAACGGTTATTTGTATGCTAGTACAGAAGAATTGTGTTCTTTAAGCTTGTATATTATCAATCATTTAAGAGAATTAAATATTGTATCTAACAAAGCACATGACACAATAAACAATAAATGGAATTATTCGGTTGCAGTAGAAAGAATGCTAAAGTGGAGTGATAGTTACTTAAACAAAGAACAAATTGAATTCACTGATGGTATAATGAGCAAGGATGACTATGAATAAAGAATATAAAGCATGTTTTGTAATACCTTATTTTGGTAAATTTCCAAACTATTTTTCGTATTTTTTATCTTCAGCAATATATAATTCTAATTTTGATTTTTTGTTTGTAACAGATATTGATTACAAATTTCCTGAAGTTAGAAATATAAAGGTAGTAAACATGAGTTTTCAAGAATTACAGAAGAAAATTCAATCTATTTTTTATTTTAAGATTAATATTAATGTTCCATACAAGTTATGCGACTATAAGCCGGCTTATGGGGTAATATTTAAAGACTATTTAAGTGAATATGATTACTGGGGACATTGTGACATTGATACTATTTTAGGTAATTTGAATCACTTTATTCCTTTTGAAGAGCTTCAAGAATATGATCGTATATTTACTGAAGGTCATATGACTCTATATAAAAATAATGAAAAAGTTAACAATTATTTTAGAACATTATCTTCTAAAGATTGTCAGAATTATAAAGATGTATATACAAATGATGATGTACGATGCTTCGATGAATGGGGTGCACATAAAGGAAATGGTTTGTCACGGATCTTAGAGAAGAATGGCATAAAACAATATAAGGAATCGATGTGTTTTGATGTAAATTCAACAAAATATAAGTTTTTAAATGCTAGAAATAAAGAAATGTATAATGGCTATTTTGAATATACTCATGGAAAAGTAATCTTTTGGAAATATGAAAATAAACAATATATACCTGAAGAAGTATCCTATGTACATTTTCAAAAAAGGAAACTAAAAATAAAAAGTACGAATACAAAGCATTTTTATGTAGTACAACCAAATGTAATAAAAGATAATATTCATTCAGATAAACCATTAAATAGAATATATTCAATTCAATGGAATATATATTGGCAACAGGTAAATAGAAAACTTGGATATTTGAAGAAAAGATTAATGAAATAATATGAAAGTAATACAGATAAATAGTTCCTTAAATGGAAGTACAGGAATGATAGCGAGAGATATAAGTAATTACCTAAATGAGAATCATATAGATAATTATCTTTTCTATACGCAAGGAACAAGTTCAAATACTCAATATATTAATTATTCTAGTAAAAACTATATTAAGTTAAATGCATTGAAATCTAGAATTTTAGGTAACTATGGATTCAATTCAAATAGAGCGACAGATAACTTAATAAAAAATATAGAAGAAATTCAACCCGATATTGTACATATTCATAATATTCACGGCCATGATGTTAATCTAGAAAAGCTTGTTTGTTATCTGAATGATCAACATATTAAAGTAGTATGGACAATGCATGATTGCTGGTTGTATACAGGATATTGTCCATATTATACATATGTTAGATGTAACAAGTGGAAAGAAACTTGCTATGAATGTGTTTTAAGAAAGAGGTATTCCTGGTTTTTTGATAAGAGTGAAAGAAACTTTAAACGAAAGAAGAATATATTAGAAAATAAAACAAATATCACTTTTGTTACACCTAGTAAGTGGTTAGCTGATGAAGCTAAACAATCATTTTTGAAAACAAATGATATTCAGGTGATACCTAATGGAATAGATTTAAATATCTTTAAAATTGTAGATACAGATTTAAAAGAAAGATTGAATCTTAAAGATAAAAAAATAATATTATGTATTGCAATGAATGTATCTGAAAGAAAAGGATATAACGATATTATAGATTTATCAAAGATATTAAAAGATGACTATAAAATTGTTATGGTAGGTTTACCAAAAGAAATGATTAGTCATTTACCAGATAATATAATTGGACTAGAAAGAACGGAAAATAAAGAACAATTAGTTGAATTTTATAATATAGCAGATGTTTTCTTGAATCCAACACATGAAGATAACTATCCAACAGTTAATATAGAAGCTATTTCTTGTGGTACACCAGTAGTAGCATATAACGTTGGTGGAGCAAGTGAAGTAATTACAGAAGATACAGGTATATCAGTTAAAGAAAATGATATTCATGGTCTAAAACAGGCAATAGAAAAAGTATGCTTAAAAGACTACACAGAAAGCTGTAGACAATATGCATTAGATAATTATAATAAAGAAACAGAAGTAAAATCTTATTTGGATTTATATCAATCTAAATAAGATTTTTTGAAACCATGTCTAATACTTTTTTAGCTTGAATAATATTAGATTTATTTTCTAACACAAAGTTCTGTTGTTTTTTGCCAATATCAATTAATTCCCGTTCTGGTAAATTAACTAGTTGATTTAATGAGTCGTATAATCCGTTAACAGTGTCGTCTTTAAAATATAATAAGTAATCATCGTAATCGGATGTAATACAAGATAATTTGGTTGAAATTGTAGCAGTTCCTGAAGCAAGATATTCAATCAATTTAGACGGAAAAGAAAAAGCAACAAAATCTTGATTCATTGGTCTTGGATTCACTAAAATTAATGCTTCTTTTTGCTTTTTAACCATAATATCATTTGAGACAGTGCCCATATATTTGACATTTTTAATATTACAATTTTGAATTGTTTTTACTGACGACCCAGTACCATAAAAATGAAGTTCGTAGTTTGTGTTTAAGCGACTAAAAGCTTCAATTAGATTTGAAATACCATTTGATTCATTTAAAGTACCAGAAAATAAAATGATTCTTTTTTTGTTTATTTCAGATTCAGTTTGAACATCTGCTACTCCTTGTATAACAATACTATCTTTAACGTTTTGCATATCAATGACTTCTCTCATTTGATTTGATAGCAACACTAAATAATCGGCTTCAGATAGCATTTTATACATTGATGCATGCTTTTGGTGTTCTTCAGGGTTATTTGATAAATCAGTTGCAATATAACATTTATTTTTTGCGACTGAATGTATGATATCGGCACATGGACTTAATACATCCATAATTACAATGCCATCTGGATTTTGTTTATAAAAATGAATTAAATAACGTTTTAATGAAAATGTTCTTAAAATTTTTCGCAGATATATATTTGGACTGGTTGGTGGAAATAAATATTGAATATCATTTTCAATTATTGTTTGCCATTTAAAACGTGTTTTCTTTTCTATTTCTTCAGCCATTATATCGCGAGGACACAGTATGCTAATATCGTTTTTATTTTTAACAAAACCATTTATAAAAGTACTATTAAACTTTTGGGCAGCTAGGCCACTTACTTTATTATTTTGTGAAATAGCTTTTTTGAAGTATTCATTTGGGAATGCTGTAACATATAATATTTTCATAAATTATTTCCTTCTTATATTCTTTTTTAATACAGTTTTACTTGCATAAAAAAGATATGTTAAATAGGGGTTTGTAAATATAATTAAATTTTTAAATATTTTAGACGATTTATTTTTGGGAGTAGCTAGGCTAATTTCGTTAAATGCATTCTTAGAAAAAATAATGTTTTTTAATTTGTTGATTTTATCTTTTTTAGATAATGAGCAATCATTATGAAATAAATTTGTTATATAGAATTTATACTCTAAAAGCATATTGTCATAATAAATTGGTTTTAATTCAATGTTATAGAATTTAAAGATATCTTGAAAAGCATGTTTTTTTAATAGAAGAGTTTCATCCATATTATCAATATATCTTGATACAGTTGTTTCTTTTTCTGTACGAATATGATGATATAAAATTTTATCAGAAGTAAAAACAACAGGTTGTTTCAAAAAGACATTACAGTTGAAAATGAAATCTTCACCTGTTTTTATTCCTTTAAGAAAAGTGATATTTTCGATAAATTCTCGTCTATATAGTTTATTCCAAACACAATAAAAACCATGATTTATTAAATAAAGAAAGGCT
>CAJJTI010000092.1 GCA_905194705.1 uncultured Solobacterium sp.
CAAATTTAGAAGTAGGCATCGTAGGCCTTCCAAATGTTGGTAAAAGTACATTAATTAACCGTATCGTTGGTAAAAATAAAGCAAAAACAGCAGATAAGCCTGGTGTTACGCGATCACTAACATGGATCCATACAGATGCAGCATTAGATTTACTGGACACACCAGGAGTTTTGTGGCCAAAGTTTGATAATCAAGAAATAGGATGTTTACTAGCTGGGACTGGTGCAATTAATGAAGATATTTTAGATTTGAAAATGATAGCGAATGAATTAATAAAAGTAATTCGTGAATATTATCCAAATGTATTAGAAAAAGAATATGAATTTGATACAGATACTGATATTCATGATGTTTTAACATGTATTGCAAAAAAGAGAAATTTAAGAAAAGATAATGATGTGCTTGACGAGGATAGAGCTGCTATCTTATTTTTAAGAGAATATCGTAAAGGTAAATTAGGTAAATTTACTTTGGAGCATTTAGATAATGAAGAATAAAATTTGTGAAAATACATATGAACATGAATACTGGAACCTGAATAAATATGTTTTAGGTATTGATGAAGCAGGAAGAGGACCGTTAGCAGGACCATTAGTTGTTGCAGGGGTAGTTTTTGAAATTGGCTATGAAAATCCAACTATATATGACTCCAAATCACTTTCAGAAAAAAAACGTGAAGAATTATTTGATATTATTCAAGAAGATGCGTTAGATTTTGAAATAAAGATTGTTACGGAAGAAGAAATTGATAAATATAATATTTATCGTGCAGATCAAAGAGCAATGACAGAAATAGCAAATGACTTAGCATGTGATTTTGTGATTACCGATGCAATGCCTTTAGCAATAGATAAAGAAATGGTTTCTTTAGTAAAGGGAGATCAAAAGTCTATTTCTGTAGCGGCAGGAAGTATTTTAGCTAAAGTAACAAGAGATAGAATCATGAAATATTATGATGAAATATATCCTGTTTATGGTTTTGCAAAAAATAAAGGTTATCCTACAAAACAACATTTAGAAGCCATTGAAACATATGGGATTACGCCAATACATCGTAAAAGTTTTGGGCCAGTAGCGTTTCATCAAGAAAAATTATTTTAAAAATCTGGGGAATTCGCATTATTTTTGCGAATAGTTATAGTATAGGAGTATTTATATTTATGACGATTCGAGAAAAAATATGTGATTATGCAATTTATTATCAAGGAAACTGGAGCAAAATTGCGCATGCGATTAGTACTGATGAACATGTACCGCATTTTAAATGTGATCATTTTATTACTTTTTATGATGCAGAATATCCAGAAGCTTTTCGTAACTTACGGTTTCCGCCGTGGGTTATTTTTTATGAAGGAGATATATCTTTATTGAAAAAAGAATGTATTTCTATTGTTGGGTCTAGAAATGCTTCAGAATATGGTATAAATTGTACGAAAGAAATTGTACGAAGACTTTCAGATCGATATGTGATTGTTTCGGGTTTAGCTAAAGGAATAGATGCTGTTGCGCATAAAACCGCATTAGAAAATAGTCGTTCTACAATTGCTGTAATAGGCTCAGGATTAAAAACACACTATCCAAAATGCAATGAATATCTGTATCAGAAAATAGCTGAAAATGGCTTAATTATCAGTGAATATCCTGACTTAGTTGGAGTGAAAAAAGAACATTTCCCTTGGCGTAACAGATTGATTGCTGCTTTAGGAGAAAGAGTATTTGTAACAGAAGCAACATGTAAAAGTGGTACAATGCTAACCGTAAATGAAGCAATTACTTTAGGAAAAGATGTGTATGTTGTTCCATATCCCTTAAAAACAGTGAATGACAGTGGATGCAATTTATTATTGAGTCAAGGTGCATTTTTGTTATATGATTGGAGACAATTGAATTATTTATAAGCAGAAAAATGTTGATAAATTTTGATAGTTTGACTATCCTAAGAATGTTTGAGGTAGAAGTTATGAAAAATCTTGTTATTGTAGAGTCACCATCTAAATCTAAAACAATACAGAAATATTTAGGTAAAGACTATAACGTTATTTCCAGTAAAGGACATATTCGTGATTTAGCGATAAAAGGAAAAGAAGGACTGGGCGTAGATGTAGATGATAACTTTAAGGCAACTTATGTTGTTTCTAAAGATAAAATAGATACAGTCAAAGAATTAAAAACAGCGGCAAGTAAAGTAGATCAAGTATATCTTGCAACCGACCCTGATAGAGAAGGAGAAGCTATCAGCTGGCATTTAGCAGAAGAACTAGGCTTGGATGAATCTTTAGAAAATCGAGTTACATTCCATGAAATTACACATGATGCTGTACTTGAAGCATTTAATCATCCTCGTCAAATTGATATGGATTTAGTTCATTCTCAAGAAACAAGACGTATACTAGATAGAATTATCGGCTTTAAGTTATCTAAACTTTTAAATAATAAGATTAAATCTAAATCAGCAGGACGTGTACAAAGTGTTGCTTTAAAACTTATTGTTGAAAGAGAAAAAGAAATTGAAGCTTTTGTTCCTGTAGAATACTGGACAATTGATGGTATTTTTGAAAAAGACAAAAAGAAGTTTAATGCTTCTTTAGCTAAAATTAATGGCGTTAAAGCAGAACTACATAATGAGGAAGAAGCTTTAAAGGCATTTGCAACATGCAATGGTGAATTTACTGTTTCTGATATTAAGGAAACAGAAAGGAAAAGAGCTCCATTTAAACCATTTATTACTTCTACGTTGCAACAGGAAGCGAGTACAAAACTTGGTTTCAGTGCAAAACGTACAATGACAATTGCTCAAGGACTATATGAAGGTGTAGATGTAGGTAATGGACAAGAAGGTTTAATTACATATATGCGTACAGATAGTACTCGTTTATCAGATGTATATGTAAAAGCTGCTCAAAATAAAATCGTATCTGAATATGGTAAGGATTATTTGGGTTTCTATCATGTGAAAAATGATGCCAATGCTCAAGATGCTCACGAAGCAATTCGTCCAACAAATTTAGCATATACACCAGAAAGCATTCAATCTCATTTAACAAGCGAACAGTACAAGTTATATAAATTAATTTACTGTCGAGCATTAGCTTCATTAATGTCTAATGCGAAATACAATAGTGTTTCCGTAACATTATCAAGAAATGGACATGATTTTACTGCATCAGGTTCAAGATTAACATTTGATGGCTGGTTAAAAGTATATGGTGACTATGATTCATCAAAGGATGTTTTATTACCAGAATTAAAAATTAATGACTCGTTATCACCTGTTGAAATTAAACCAAATCAACATTTTACAGAACCACCTGCTCGTTATACTGAAGCAAAACTAATTAAAGAAATGGAAGATAAAGGTATCGGTAGACCTTCTACTTACGCCATGATTATCGATACGATTCAACAAAGAGGATATGTATCATTAGAAAAGTCAACAGCGACAAGTAAAACGAAAGTATTCTTCCCAACAGATCAAGGTAAATTGACAGTTGAAAAACTGGATGAATTCTTCTCAAGCATTATTAATGTTAAATATACTGCAGAAATGGAAACAGATTTAGATGAAATTGCTGAAGGAAAAGAAGAAGAGTTAAAAGTATTAACAGACTTCTGGCAGAAGTTTGAACCATTAGTAGATGTAGCTTATAAAAATATGGAAAAACTGGAACCTGAAAAAGTAGGTGAAGTTTGTCCAGAATGTGGTGGCGAATTAGTTTATAGAAATGGTCGTTATGGCAAGTTTATTGCTTGTTCTAATTTCCCTAAATGTAAATACAGTAGACAAATTGAAGTAAAAGAAAAAGAAAAAGCTGAACCAACTGGTCAAATCTGTCCAGAATGTGGTGGTGAACTGTTAAAACGTAAGAGTCGTTTTGGTACATATTTCCTAGGATGTGGTAATTATCCTAAGTGTCACTATATGGCAACTTTGGATGGTGAAAAAATCGTTCCAAAAGCTAAAGCTGCTAAAAAAGAAACAGCAGCTACGAAAAAAACAGATAAAAAAACTACGACTAAGAAAACAACAGCTAAAAAAGCTACTGCTAAAAAGGCAACAACGAAAACAACAGCGACAAAAAAAGCAACCACTAAAAAAACTACGACCAAGAAAACAACAAAGAAAGCTAGGTAGAAAATGAATAGAGTAACAGTTATCGGTGCAGGTTTAGCAGGATGTGAAGCTGCATATCAGTTAAGTAAAAGAGGAATCTGTGTTGATTTAATTGAAATGAAACCAAACAAGAAAAGTCCTGCGCATTCTAATGATCATTTTTGTGAATTAGTATGTTCAAATTCTTTAAGATCAAATGCTTTAACTAACGCTGTTGGTCTATTAAAAGAAGAAATGCGTATGATTGGTTCATTAATTATGCAGGAAGCAGATCGTCATGCAATTCCTGCCGGTAGTGCTTTAGCTGTAGATAGAGAAAAATTCTCTGAAGCAGTACATCATGCGGTTGTTAATGATCCAAATATCAATGTTATTGCAAAGGAAGCTACAACTATTCCTGGTGGTCCATGTATTATTGCAAGCGGCCCGCTAACTTCTGAAGGCCTAATGAATCCAATAAGAGAATTCTTAGATGCGAAGTACTGCTACTTTTATGATGCAGCTGCTCCTATTGTCACGAAAGAATCCATTGATTTTAGTAAAGCATATTATAAGAGTCGCTATGACAAAGGCAGTGCAGATTATATCAATTGTCCAATGACAAAAGAGGAATTTGATGATTTCTATGATACTTTAATTCGTGCAGAAACAGTAAAAATTAAAGACTTTGAACAAGAAATATATTTTGAAGGTTGTATGCCTTTTGAAGTCATGGCTAGAAGAGGTAGAGATACACTATTGTTTGGTCCAATGAAACCTGTAGGACTTGGACAAAATGGTAATCGACCATATGCTGTAGTTCAGTTAAGAAGAGATAATGTAGAAGACAGCCTGTATAACATTGTAGGTTTCCAGACACATTTAACTTATGGAAGTCAAAAAGAAGTACTGCATAAAATACCAGGACTTGAAAATGCAGAGATTGTCCGCTATGGTGTTATGCATCGTAATACTTATATCAACTCTCCAACTGTTTTAAGACAAACATATCAAACAAAAAAAAGAGATGATTTATTCTTTGCTGGTCAAATGACAGGAGTTGAAGGTTATATTGAAAGTGCTGCAAGTGGAATGTTAGCTGGAATCAATATGGCGCATTTATTAAAGAACGAGCCTTTAGCTGATTTGGATCAAAGTACAATGCTTGGTTCTATGGCTTACTATATTACTCATGCTGATCCTAACCATTTTCAGCCGATGAATGCCAACTTTGGTATTATGCATTTAAATACGGCAGTAAATAAAAAAGACAGAAAAGAAGCTTATGCAAAACAATCTTTACCTTTGATTCAAGAAAAGATTAACAACAATGAACTATAACGATATTTTAGAAAGATTTTTAAAACATATTCAACTATCACGAACTGGTTCTAAAGATACAGAGGATGCTTATAGAAGAGACATTCATCGCTTTTTGAAGTATTTAGAAGAAAATGATATTCACTCATTTGATGATGTAGATAAAAACATCATCAGTGATTATGTTACAGAATTAAGAAGTGGAAATATTGGTGGTACAGCTTTATCACAAGCAAGCTATAATCGTAACTTGTCTTCACTTCGCTCATTCTTTCATTATTTGAATAAATATGAAGGAGTAGAAAATAATCCTGTTCAATACTTTAAAACTGCAAAAGCGAGAAGAAAGCTTCCTGAATTTCTAACTTTTGACCAAATTGAAACCATACTGAACAGTTTTAATTTAGATGATCCTGTTGATGTAAGAAATAGAACGATCATTGAAGTGATGTATGCGTGTGGACTAAGAGTAAGTGAATGTGCAACATTAAAAATCTCTAAGATATATTTAAAAGACAGCTATTTAATAGTACTAGGAAAAGAGAGTAAAGAAAGAATGGTACCGTTCTATCCTAGATGTAAACAATTGCTGGAATTATATTTAACAAAATCGAGACCCGTATTTATGGAAGGAAAAGAAGAACATGACTTTCTCTTTGTTAACCAAAAGGGAAAGCCCATATCTTCAAGAAGTATTCAATTACTTTGTGAAAATAGTGCTGTCGAAGCGGGATTATCAATTCATGTTCATCCTCATATGATTCGTCACTCTTTCGCAACCCATTTGCTAGATAATGGGGCAGATTTAAGAGTAGTGCAGGAACTATTAGGACATGCAAGTTTATCAACGACGCAGATTTATACGCATGTAACAGTAGATAAGTTACGCAAGGTAATTGATGAAACGCATCCTCACGCAGGTAAAAATAAGCAAAAATAGCGATAAAATCACGATTTATTCTTTTCAAGAAGTGCAAGTCATGTTATATTAGTTGACGGCACTTCTTTTGTTATGCAAAAAAGTGTACTTCTCACACAGGGAATTCATTACCCCGTGCACAAATAGTGTTGGTAATGTTCGAACTTGTGGCGGAAAACAACGGAAAGCGAGGTATATAAAATTATGACTGTTGTTTCAATGAGGAAAATGTTAGAAAATGGTGTTCATTTCGGACATCAAACACGTAAATGGAATCCTAAGTATCGTCCATATATTTACACTGCTAAAAATGGTGTATATATCATCGACTTAGCGAAGACTCAAGAAAAGCTAGATGTTGCTTATGCTGCATTAAAAGACATCACTGAAAAAGGTGGAAAAGTTTTATTTATTGGAACTAAGAAACAAGCTCAAGCTACAATTCTTGAAGAAGCAATTCGTTCTGGAAGCTTCTATGTAAACCAGAGATGGTTAGGTGGAACATTAACAAACTTCAGAACAATTCAGAAGTCAATCAAGAAGCTTGTTGACATTGAAGAAATGGAAGCAAACGGAACAATTTCTGTTTACACAAAGAAGGAACAGGCATTAATGCTCAAGAACAAGGAAAAGCTTGAAAACTTCCTTGGCGGTATCAAGGAAATGAAGAAGCTTCCTGATGCATTATTTGTTGTAGATCCACTAGAAGAGCACAACGCTGTAGCTGAAGCTAAGAAGTTAGGAATTCCTGTATTCGCATTAATCGATACAAATGCTGATCCTAGAACTGTTGATTTCCCAATCCCAGCTAACGATGACGCTGTTAGATCTATCAAGTTATTAGTAAGTCTTCTTGCTGATGCTATCTGCGAAGGTAAGAACTTGCCAATCGAAAACGTTGCTGAAGGTGAAGAAGAAGCTGATATCACAATGAAGGACGTTATCAAGAAGGTTGAAGAAGATGCAGCTGAATACGAAAAGCGTAGAAGAGCTAAGTATGAAGAAAAGAGAGCTCAGATGAATGCTAGACGTAACACATACAATGGTGAAAGACGTGTATTCAAGAGAAACGACAACCGTAACAATATTGCTAAAGCTGACGCTCCAGTAGCAGAAACTGAAGCTAAGGAGGCTGAATAAGATGGCAGTAACAGCTAAGCTTGTTAAAGAATTAAGAGACTTAACTGCT
>CAJJTI010000093.1 GCA_905194705.1 uncultured Solobacterium sp.
AACTGTATGATATGACAAATCCGGAAGAACCGAAAAAGGTAACAGAGCATAAGGATATCAACGATGAAGGTCAGACTGTAACTATCAAAGAAGTACCAGAAACGCCAACCCCAGAGACACCGGGTACTACTACAAAGACCAGTAACCATCCGAAAACAGGAGATACGGCAAATGCAGCTTTATGGATAGCCATTCTGGTATTATCAGCAGCCGGAATCACAGGAGTTCGTATCTGGAATAAAAAGAAACAGGTTAAGAGATTAGGAATTGAAGAAAAGAAAGAAGAGAAGGAGTAAAACAAAGGGTGGCGATAAGCTGCCCTTTGATGATGAAATGGGAAAAAATCAGAAAGCAATAAAAGTATTACAGCGTTTATTTGATGCTGGATACGGAACGGAAAAAGAGATTGTCAATATGACGATGGATGAGATGCTTGCTTTGCCGGGAGTGAATGTGGCAGATTTGTGCATTATCAGTGAGCTACAGAAAAGCATTAAGGCAAACAAAGTGATAAGCTATTTGTCAGAGAAAACGGAAGCAAGGGAAGAAACGAAAGGAGCAGATTATGGTGGAACAACCTAAATATTTGGAAATGACATTATCACAATTGAAATCATATCTGGAATCTTCAGAGAGTAATGTCCTTCTGGTTGTAGAATTTCCAAAAGGAGATCAGAACAATGGAGAATAAATTGGAAGTTGTGAATATCCGTCTGGTAAAAGAACCATCTCTTTATAGTGAGCAGACATTGAATAGTCCACAGGCTGTTGTAGAATTGATGGCGAAGGAGTTATCGCAATATGACAGAGAAGTATTTTGCATCCTGAATATGAAAAATAATGGACAGGTAATCAATATGAATCTGGTCAGTGTTGGAACAATCAATGCATCTTTGGTAATTCCCAGAGAAGTTTTTAAGAGCAGTATTCTGGCAAATGCTTCTGCAATCATTGGACTTCATAATCATCCCAGTGGTAATGTGAAACCATCAAAAGAGGATATGATTGTTACGAGAAAGCTGCAGAAGTGTGGACAGCTATTGGGAATAGAATTGCTGGATCATATCATTGTCGGCGGAACTAATGGAAAGATGCTCAGTTTCCGAGAAGAAAAGATGTTGAATGTGACAGGAAGGATGGATTGGGAGAGATAGAAGAAAAAAGAATTAGAAGTTTTTATTTATTGTAATATTTCATGTAGCGGCATTAGTAAAATAGTGTCGCTACAAAAATCTGACTTATACATTGATATTATATGCATAACTCAAAATAAAATTGTTAAAAATAGAAAAAGAAACAATATATAACGAAAAAATCTCTAAATAAGAAAATTTGCATTGACTGAGAGAAGAGTAAAACATATAATAAAGGTGGAGGTGTATAAGAATGTTAGTAAAAGTAAGTGTTGAAAATTTTAAATCTTTTGATAAAGCAGCAGAGCTGACAATGATTTCCTCAAATAAAATACGAACAAATGCAAATCACAGGTTAAAGATAAAAAGTACCCAGTTATTAAAATATGCAGTAGTTTATGGAGCAAATGCATCTGGAAAGACCAATCTGGCATTGTTCTTTAAATTTTTTAAAGATAGTGTCTGCAATGGTATTCCGATAGAAGCTACACAGATGTTTTGTAAGAATCGGCAGGAGAATAAGGAACGAGAAAGTAGTTTTGAAATTCAGATTACTGTAGGTGACAAATTTTATGCCTATGGTTTTTCCGCAGTTTTAAGCAGACGAAAAGTAACCGGAGAATGGTTATATGAATTATATCAGAACGGTTCAGCAAAATGTCTCTTTGAACGAGAAGGAAGCAAACGTCCGGTGTTAAATGATGGCATTACGCTGACAAACACAGAAAAAAATAAATTTGAAACCTATGCAGATGATTTTGAAGGAAATGAAACATCTTTGTTTCTGACAGAAATGAATCGCGGGAAAAAATATAGCACACGATCTAAATTATTGTTCTTCCGGGATGTATATGATTGGATTCAGAATCATATTTCGATTATCACACCGGATACGCCATTGATTGATTTGGAATATTATTATGATGATAATTCGCTGAAGCTGATTAACAAATTGATCAAAACATTTGATACGGGTATCAGCCAGGTGAAAATTGAAGAAATTACATTGGATGAGTTATCAAATGCATTGCCGAAATCAGTATTTGATAAGATGATGCAGCATGTAAAAAATAGAATGGAAGAGCAGGAAGAACCATCATTCAGAATGACGATGAGGTCGAAGGAAACTTTCTTTAATATCGAAGTTGAAGGACATTCTGAACCGAAGGTCACAACAATCCGGTTGCATCATAATAAGTCATTTTATGAGTTCGGTTTTGATGAAGAGTCTGATGGAACAAGAAGATTATTCGATTTGATGGATATGCTGTTGAATAAACGAGAAGATGTTCTTTATGTTGTGGATGAATTGGAGAGAAGCTTACATCCGAAGCTGACAGAACGATTTTTGCAATTGTTTATGCAGCTACATGATGAGCAGCGTATGCAGCTATTGTTCACTACACATGAATCATCCATTATGGATCAGGCTATTTTTAGAAGGGATGAAATCTGGTTTGTAGAACGTAACGCAGAAAATGCAAGCTCTATTTATTCCTTAGATCGTTTCAAGGAGAGGTATGATAAAGTGTTGAGCAAGGCATATCTGGAAGGAAGATATGGTGCGATACCGGTATTTTCAACATTCGACTTTAGAGAGGAGGAGTAGCCTTGGCTCCAGTAAGAAGTTATACGAATTGGAATAGCAGAACTACAGATGAAGAAGAACAGATCGAGCCTTATCGTAAGTACTTTTTCATATGTGAGGGTGCAAATACTGAAACATGGTATTTCAAAAAGTTAATTGATATCCGAAAAGAGTTAAATATTCATCCATTGATCGATATCCGGTTACTTGAAAAAACAGAGGGAGACAGGGACATTTCATTTCCAAGACGTTTGATTGAATTTGCAGAAAATCAGAAAGAAAATCCGGAAATAGCATTTGATAAAGAACGAGATAAGATGATTGTTGTATTTGATGGGGATATTTTTGAAGAAAAAGTACTTGATTATGATGAATTGGTAGCAGAAGGTGAAAAGAATAATATATTAGCGGTTAGTAATCCGGCATTTGAACTGTTCCTGCTGTTACATTATGAAAATTCATATGAAGATGATATTGAGCCAAATGCTGAACAGATTATCCAGAATGAAAAAGATGGACATCAGACATTTATCTATAAGTTGTTACTTGCCAGAACAGGAATCAATCCGAAGAAAAATGCTGCGATTGGAGAACTGGCGAAAAATATAGAGATTGCTATTGAACAGGAAAAGAAAATCAATGAGGATATTCATCAGTGTAAAGGACAGATTACGTGTAATATAGGTCGGATTATTGATGAGATTCGGAAGGATGATGGAAGATAAATTATAAAATCAATAGTAAAACCAAAGGTGAATATCTGTTTTGAATCCGAGCGTAAAGTGAATTCAATTAATGTATTGCCTCAAAATTCTTATAATAAGCGTAATTAAAACCTAAGTAATAGAATCTTTAAAGCAAATATGCTAAAATAAGAAAAAAATTACTTATGTTTTGGAGTCGGAATATGGGGAATAAAAAGGTAGTCAAGAAAACGAATATTAGTAATACACATGTTCCAGATAAAGTATATGCTTATATGATACAATCGCATCATATGTTGTATGAATTGTTAAATTGTGAAAAGGGAGACAGTGTAAGTGTAGAAGTCTTTGATGATGTTGGTGTGGAACATCCAGATGGAAGTCGGGATGCTATTCAGTTGAAAAGTGCATTATCAAATAGAAATCCTGTTTCAAATAAGGCTATTGATTTATGGAAAACAATGTATAATTGGATGCTTTCTGCAGAAACAGGAGAATTGGATCCGGAAAATACAAAGTATATATTATTTATTAATGTTAATAAAAAAGGAACTATTGTTGATAAATTTCATTCAGTGAAATCTACAGAAGAAGCTATTGATGCGTGGAATAAGACAAAAGAAATATTTTATGATGAGGAAGGGAAGCTAAAAGAAATAGGAGAAGAATGTAGAAAATATGTTGAGTATTTTTATAAAGATGAAAAAAAAGATTTGGCTTTAAAAATAATTGAAAAATTTAAATATAAGAAGTGTATTGAGGATTATACAATTACAGTTAGGAATGAGTTTAACAAATCTGGAATTCCAGAGGATATTATCGATCCTATTTATGTAGGAATTATCGGGTGGATAGACATTAAAGTAACAAAAATGGTAGAGGCTGGACAACCAATCGCTATATCTTTAGAAGATTACCAAAAACAATTAAGAGCTTTATATCGAGAATACAATCAAAAGCATAGTCTTATGACTTATTCTGTAGAACCAAGTGATCAAGAAATTGAACAAGAATTTCAGAAAAAGAGAGTATATATTGAACAGTTAGATATTATCGATTGCGATTATACTGAAAAGGTAGAGGCTATTAATGATTATCTAAGAGCAGCGATTGATCGGGCTACATGGGCGGAAAATGGAGACATAAGTATGCAAAGTATTCAAACATATGAATCCAATTTGAAGCGCACATGGAAGTTACAAAAAAGAATAGTTATGCTCGAAAAAAAGAATGAATCATCTGAAGATCAAGGTAAAATGATATATTATAAATGTCAAGATAAAAATGTAGAAATGGATTCAGTATATGTGCCAGATTTTTTTAAAAATGGATGTTATCATGCTTTAGCAAATAATTTAGAAATTGGTTGGCATCCGCAATATTCGAAGTTAATCAAGGAGGAAAGTGATAGTTGGGAAATTTAGTTAAGGAATTTTACAATATTCAAAATCCGGCATTAAGTGCATATTTGCTTTCAAGATTTTCATTAGGATATATGGAAGAAAATCAAGATATGGCACCAATGCCATTGTTATTTATAGTGCTGCCGATGATGTATAAAAAAGAAATTGTGGATTTTATAGCATCAACACAAAAGAAATCTGGATTGCGTTTTTTCGCTGATAAATTCACTGAAAAAAAGAATAGTAATAAGGACCTGATTCTCCAAATTCAAAATACCAGTCAACGATACAAGGTAATGACATTAGAAGCTATTGGAATAGGGATGTCTGGAAAATTATTTGAGATTCAAAAAGATGCATATGTTTTGCCGTTAGAGGATAATATTAGTAGTTTTAAAACAAAGTCCAAAGAATTAGAAAAAATGGGAAAAGCTGCCGAAAAATTAGGAATATGGTGTTCAAGATTGACATTGATGGAAATTTCTCAAATTTTGAAAGTGAGGTTTTAAGATGTATTTTCAAGTTGAAAAGATAATATTATGGTCAAAAAAAGTACAGTATTCCTATAAAACTGTAAATTTTTGTTGTGATAAAATAAATGTAATTACAGGTGCTTCAAGAACAGGTAAATCAGCAATTATTCCAATAATAGATTATTGCCTAGGTGATGGACAATGCCAGATACCTGTTAATACAATAAGAGATGCTTGTTCTTGGTTTGGTATCATCGTAAAAATTGATGAGAAAAAATTATTGTTGGCCAGAAGAGAGCCAGGACAACACAAGGTAACAGATGATATGATGTTAATGGAAGGCGAAGAGATAGAGATACCTGAGATTCCAGGGAAAAATACAACATGTAAGAATGTCCGCAGATATTTAGATGAGTTAGCAAGAGTTACATTTTTAGAGCTTAATCAAGATGAATTTAACGGGTTTACAGATAGGCCATCTTTTAGAGATATGATGGCTTTTTGTTATCAAACACAAAATATAGTGGCTAATGCTAATACCTTATTTTATAAAGCAGATACAATGGAGCATCGTACAAAACTTATTAATATTTTTCCTTACATTTTGGGGGCAATTACACCTGAGATTTTAGCTAAACGGCAAGAATTGAATGAATTGCAAAAGAAATTGAAGAGAAAAGAACGCGAACTTCAAAAAATGCAAGAAGTGTCCGAAAAATGGCGTATTGAAATAGGTAGTTGGATTAATGCTGCAAAAGAAATAGGATTAATAGATGCAAAATATTCTACAGATACGCTTGATTTTGATGCACAAATGAATTTGTTGAAAAGAATATCACAAAAAAGTAGTGAAGATACTGTGATATTAAAAGAGAATGTAGAAGCGGCATCTAAAGAAATTATATCGCTTAGAAAACAAGAAAATCGAATATCAATGGAGTTGTCAAAATATAAAAGTCGATATATAGAGATGACTCAATTTATAGATAGTATTGATGAATACAGGAAAACATTAACAATACAAATTGATCGATTAAGTATATCAAAATGGTTGAATGAATTAATAAGTCAAAATGAAATTTGTCCGTTTTGCGGTAGCAAACATAATGTTGATGGTCAAATGAGGGAGTTAATTGGAAATTTAGAGGATTTAGAAGAAGAGTCGGAGGAAATCGCAGAAATTCCGGTAGCATTTGAAAGAGAGTATTCTATTGTACAAGGAAAAATATCCGAATTGACAGAGAGGCTTGGGGCAGTTCAAAAGAGTATTAAGATTCAAAATAATAAGAAAGATGAGACATATAATCAGAAATATACATTGGAAAGTGTGTCCAGGTTTTTAGGAAAGCTTCAGTATGCAGAAGAAACATATAGAGCAATAGGCTATGATGGTGAGTTACAAGAAGAAATTTCTGAATTACAAAAGAAAATCATTGTATTACAGAATGAAATTAATGAGGGAGGCATAAGGAAAAGATTTGCGTCTGCATTGGAGAATATTGAGTTGAAAATAATGAAATTATTACCTTTGCTAGATACGGAAAGACCAGAAGATAGTGTTAAAATTGATTACAAAAATCTTACAATAACTGTTACAAGTAAATCTGGAAGAAAAGATTATTTATGGGAAATAGGTAGTGGTTCTAACTGGCTATCTTATCATATTTCTGTATCATTAGCATTTCAGATGTTTTTTGCAGAGAAAAAGTATTCGCCAATTCCGCAGTTTATTGTATATGATCAGCCTAGCCAAGTATATTTTCCTAATAAGGCAGCGCAAAAAGAAGAGGATAAAGATGTAGATCCTCATTTGGAAGACGAAGATATTTTAGCTGTAAAAAAGATTTTTGAAGCAATGTCTGAAGCCATGGAAAAGACGAAGCACCGGATGCAGATTATAGTATTGGAGCATGCGGATGAATCGGCATGGGAAGGAGTTAGTAATATGCATTTGGTTGAAGAGTGGAGAGGCGAAAATAATAAATTGATTCCAAATGAATGGTTGGATTAAAAAGAGGTATAATAATTATCTTGAATAAAATAATATAATACATAGCCAGATGGTTCCAACCCAAGGAATCACCTGGCTATTTTCATGCCCGGATATTATCCCCAATAATATCAATCTAAG
>CAJJTI010000094.1 GCA_905194705.1 uncultured Solobacterium sp.
GAAGTATTTTGGAAAACTTGTTACTCCTCTTGTACCTAATTCTATGCAAGTTGCATTTATCAATAATTTAGAGAAAATCATTCAAAAAGGTGAAGATAAAGCACTATTAATATCAGCTACAGGTACTGGTAAAACATATGCTTCAGCTTTTGCAATGCGTGATTTAGGATTTAAACGAGTTTTATTTTTAGTACATCGAAATCAAATTGTTAAACAAGCAAAGAAATCCTTTGAACGTGTTTTTGGTAATACTAGAACTATGGGAATTGTTTCTGGAGAAAGTCGTGATTTTGATAAAGATTATATTTTTGCGACTATTCAAACAATGAGTAAAGAAGACATTTATAGTCAATATGATAAATCTTATTTTGATGCGATTGTATTTGATGAAGCACATCATACTTCGGCAAGTTCATATAAAAGAATTATGGATTATTTTAAACCTAAATTTACTTTAGGTATGACAGCGACACCAGATAAACGAGATGATCAATTTGCAGGTAAGAATATATATGAGCTATTTAATCATCAAATAGCATATGAAATTCGATTGCAAGAAGCTCTAGAAGAAGACTTACTATGCCCATTTCATTATTTTGGTATTACAGATATAGCAATGCATGATAGTGAAGCGACATATACAAATATTGATGATTTTCGTTATTTAACAAGTGATGAAAGAGTAACAAGGGTAATGGAACAAGCTAGATATTACGGTCATAGTGGTAATAGAGTAAAAGGATTAATTTTTTGTAGCCGTGTTGAAGAAGCAAAAGAATTATCCAAAAAGTTTAATGAACGTGGATGGCGTACAATTGCTTTATCAGGCACAAATAGTGAAAAAGAAAGAGAAAACGCAATTGATAGACTTGTCATGGATACTGAAGTGAATGATAAAGGTGAAAGTCAATTAGACTATATTCTTTCAGTAGACGTATTCTCTGAAGGCGTGGATATTGTTGAAATTAATCAAGTTATCATGTTAAGACCAACAGAATCACCTATTGTTTTTATTCAACAATTAGGTAGAGGTTTAAGAAAAGCAAAAGAAAAAGAATTTGTTGTAATATTAGATTTTATTGGTAATTACACAAACAACTTTATGATTCCAATTGCTTTATCAGGTGATAGAACTTATAACAAAGATAATATAAGAAGATATGTACTTGAAGGCACAAGAATGATACCAGGTGCTAGTACGCTTCATTTTGATGAAATATCTAGAAAGAAGATATTCAAAGCAATTGATAATGCAAATTTTAGTGATATAAAACTTATTAAAGAAAATTATATTAATCTTAAAAATAAGTTGGGCTATATACCAAGATTAATTGATTTTGATCGTTTTGGTGAAATGGATGTTCTTCGTATCTTTGATAATAATAGTTTAGGTTCATATTATAAATTCTTAATGAAGTATGAAAAAGAATATACTATTCGTTTGAATGAGACAGAAGAAAAATTCATTGAGTTTATTTCTAAAAAATTAGCAAATGGTAAAAGAATGCTAGATTTAGAAATGATTAATTGTATCCTGATTTATAGAAATCACTTGTTTGCTAGACTTAAAGAAATATTAAAAGAAAAATATACACATGAATTAACAGAACTTGAAAAGACTAGTATTAAAAATATATTAACAAATGAATTCCCGACTGGTTCGCAAGCTAAAACATATGAAAAATGTATATTTATTGAACAAGATGGTGATGATTTCAGAGTGGCAAAAGAATTTGATCAAATGCTTGAAAATCAGGCTTTCAAAAATATGATTCAAGAATTAATAACATTTGGATTATCTAGATATCAAACACAATATTCTAATACTTATCAAGACACTTCACTTGTTCTATATAAGAAATATACATATGAAGATGTATGCCGATTATTAAATTGGGAGCATGGAGAAGTTGCTTTAAATATTGGTGGTTATAAATATGATAAGCACACAAAAACATTCCCAGTATTCATCAATTACGATAAAGCAGATGATATTAGTGCGACAACAAAATATGAAGACCATTTTATAAATAATGCAACGCTTGTGGCAATATCAAAAAGTGGACGAAGTATTAAGTCAGAAGATGTACAGAATTTTTTGCATGCATATGAAAGAGGTATTAAAGTGCCACTTTTTGTCAGAAAAAACAAAGATGATAAAGTTTCTAAAGAGTTTTATTTCTTAGGATATATGAATGCTAGTGATAAAACAGAAGAAATAATTATGCCAGGCACAACAAAATCAGCTGTGGAAATTGAGTGGAATTTAAAAGCGCCTGTACGTGAAGATATTTATGAATATATTGTAAAGGAATAAAAAATGGATAAGAAGAATATAAAAGTAGTAGCTGCCGTAATAAAAAATGGCAATAAAATATATGCAACACAAAGAGGATATGGCGAATTTAAAGGTGGTTGGGAGTTTCCTGGTGGAAAAATAGAACAAGGTGAAACAAGTCAAGAAGCTCTTGTTCGTGAAATAGAAGAAGAATTAGAAACCAAAATAAAAGTAAATGATTTAATCGATACAATTAAATATGATTACCCAACATTTCATCTTAGTATGGAATGCTTTTGGTGTGAAATTGTAAAAGGCAACCTCGTTTTATTAGAGGCAGAAGCTGCAAAAT
This sequence comes from uncultured Solobacterium sp., assembly GCA_905194705.1. Lineage (GTDB taxonomy): Bacteria > Bacillota_I > Bacilli_A > Erysipelotrichales > Erysipelotrichaceae > Bulleidia. The sequence goes on from CAJJTI010000094.1 coordinate 2,631, forward strand.
GGTTAACTAAAGAAGAATTATATTCAGTAGATTGGTTGCCTGCAGACTTATTATTAATACCTAAAATAGAGGGGAATTTATAAATTTACACTTTTCAATAAAAATTAGTGGTCAAAAATTACACTTTTCAATAAAAAATACACACTTAAAATTACAGTTTTCAAAAAACTCAATTGCGTTTGACAATGAATTCTACACAGATAAAATCATTTTCTTCTTCAGTATGATTTTCTGCGACTTGATAAATAAAACAGTCACTGATAATTTGATATCCTAATTTGTTAATGCTTTTTGCCAGTTTATGTACTTCTTTTGGAGTGATTACTTCAGCAACAGGAGTAGTTTTATAAAAACGAAATAAAGTAACATCATTGTAAGAAATAGGTGTAATAGACAAAGAAGGAACATTTCTTGTGAGGAGTACACCAATATCATTTGGATAGTTATCTTGAAAAATAATATTATTTTCCACGCGTAATACAGCACGAGAAACACCAATCATCTTAAAAATATCAGGATATTTTTCGCTTGTTTGAGAAGAGTTTGGATAAAAATATAGTTCATCAAAGTGAATGATATCATATTTTTTCTTTTCTTTTATACTTTGAAATATAGAAGAAATATCTTTAGTGTATTTTATTTTTTCTTTCAGCCATATTTCTTGATTTTCAAGTTCTGAAATTTTAGATTCAAGTTTTTCACAAATATCATTAATATCAGTTAAATTAATATATTGTAAAACTTCATCTAATGGAATTCCTAAACTGTTATAGGATCTAGCCATAACCATTAAGAAAATATCATGATTTGTGTAAGTTCTATAATTGTTTTCTTCATTACGTTGAGGATGAATAATGTTTTTCTTTTCATAAAAGCGAATCATTTGTTCACTGATTCCCGTTAAAGCTTTTGCATCTTTTATATTCATAAATTTTCTTGACCTTGTAATTATTATAATCTTTATAGTAAAAATAGTCACAAGTTTTTAATTGTGCAGGAGGGATTTATGAGAAAGCTATTTTCAAGCATGCTTGCCTTATTTATGGCTTTTTCTGTTGCTGGATGTTCATCAAATACACCTTCAGAAACAGGAACGTTTAAAGCTGGAACGTATAGTGCAAGCGAACAGGGATTTGGTGGTGAAGTAAATGTTACTATCACAACCGATACTTCTAAGATTACGGATGTAGTTATTGTTGGAGAAAAGGAAACACCTGAAAAAGGTGGAGTAGCTATGGAACAGATGCAATCCGCTATCTTAGAAAAACAAACAAGTGATGTTGATTTAATTAGTGGATCAACCATTACAAGCGAAGCAGTTAAAAAAGCTGCCGAGAAAGCAATTGCTGAAGCAAAAGGAGAAGAGATTGCTGAAGCAAGTGGTGAAGTCAAAATGCAACCAGGAGAATATGATGCAGAAAGCTATGGATTCTTCATGGGTTGGTCTGACAAAGTTAGAGTAACAGTTGATGAAAGCTCAATTGTAAGCATTGAATGGAATCCTGATGTTACTTCTGGCGATACTCCACCAATGTTAGATACTGTTGAGAAAAATTTATTTCCAAGAATCATTGAAAATCAATCAGTAGCTGTCGATGGTGTGACAGGAGCTACAGCAACATCTACAGCTGTTAAAAGTGCTGTAAAAGATGCTTTAAAACAAGCATTGGTTGCTGGAGGAAGTAATGAAGCTTTAGTATCAGCTTTTGAAAAAACAACAGAAAAAGAATCTAAGACAGAAACACTGGATACAGATGTATTGGTTATTGGTTTAGGTGGTTCAGGAACATATACTGCTTTGCAGGCTGCTGAACAAGGATTAAATGTTTTGGCAATTGAAAAGCAGGGAAGATATGGTGGAACAACTGCATTGACTTCTGAAATTGAATCAATTAACCCACCTCGTATTAAAGAAAAATATAATGATGGTAAAGATTACACAGATGCAGATGCTATGAAAACTGCCTGGAAAGAATATGTTGAAAACGATGAAAAAGAAGAAATGTTAGATTTATTCTTTGAACAGAGTGGACCAGCATTAGACTGGCTGTCTTTAGATCATAATATTGAATTTGATTACAAGGCACAGGCAGGATTTACTCCTTCTGACTGGTATGAAGTTAAATTCCAATGGTATCCAAATAAAAAAGAAGGTGACCCTCGAGTATTCGGTGCTAATAAAGCAGAAATCGCTGCAGATTTTGATTCATTAATTAATGATTATACAAAAGCTGGTGGAAAATATATGTTAGAGACAACAGCATATGAACTCATTATGGGTGATGATGGATCTGTTAAAGGTGTAAAAGCTAAAAATAATATTGATGGTACAGAATATACAATTAATGCTAAAGCTGTAGTATTAGCTACAGGTGGATTCTTAGGAAGTGGAGAAATGACAGAAAAGTATTTATCTGACGAATATTATCCACTAAAAGGATCATGGAATTGCTATGGTTCTAAAGGTAATGATGGAACTATGCTTGAACAGGCAATTGAAAATGGTGCAGCTACTTATAATATTGGTATGCCACCAGAAGTACATATGTCTGGAAGTGCTCAAGTAATTGCACCATCTGCTGGATATGAAATTCATGAAATTGAAGGTGTTGAAGGAAACTTTACGGGTGTTCAACAAGTTTGGTCTATAGCAGATCTTCCTACATATTTAGGTATTTCTTCTAACTCTTTGGCTGTTGCTCCTACTGGTAAGCGTTTTTCAAGTGAAACAGGTATTGCTATGCTTGATCCTTGGAAAGCAGGTCCAACATACTATAGTATCTGGTCAACAGAACAGTTAAATGATATTAAAGATAATGGTTTCAAATACAATATGGATGGAGTAGCTTCGGGATTCTTAGGCTATTGTGGTGCTATCCCAGAAAATACACCATTACCTGAAACATTTGATGTGCTACAAACTGGTATTGATATGGGCTTTATTTATAAAGCAGATACAATCGAAGATTTAGCAAAGGCAATTGGCGTAGATGCAGCAACATTAAACGAAACAGTAGAAACATATAATGGTTATTGCGAAAAAGGAACAGATGAAGAATTTGGTAAAGATGCAAGTTTCTTGGAAAAGATAGGTGAAGGTCCTTATTATGCTATTAAAATGGCTTCTTACTCTTATAACACTGTTGCAGGTTTAGATATCAATGCAAACTTCCAGGTATTAAATGAAGATGGAAATGCAATTGAAGGATTGTTTGCAGTAGGCAGTGATTCTGCAGGTGTATTATTCAGTGAAAAGAAACCTTATGTAACATATGGTGGTGCTAATAATGGTTGGGCATTAACATCAGGCTATGTTTGTGGTGTAACCGTAGCTGACTATATTAACGGAACAAGTGAAGCGGCTGAAAAGTTAAGTTCTTCTGTATTAAAAGAATTTGGCGGTTTTGACAAGTAAATAAAAAATGAAGAAGCTTGATAGTTGTATTTCTTGATACATAATCAAGCTTTTTCTTTTGAAATGAATCGCATTTTTTGTAAAAATATAGTTCGTTAAAATATTTAGTATTATAATTTTCCAAGGTGACTTTATGAATAAAAAGAAATTCGTAAAAGGATTAAGAGATGGACTGCCAATAGGACTTGGATATCTTACGGTAAGTTTTGGGATAGGAATTGCGTGTCATAATGCGGGTTTAAATGCTTTTCAAGGATTCTTGATGAGCTTTTTGAATAACGCTTCGGCTGGGGAATATGGTGGAATAACAGTAATAGCAGAAGATGCTGGAATGATAACAATCATACTCATGATGTGTATTATTAATGCAAGATATTTGTTAATGAGTTGTGTATTGAGTCAACATTTACCATTTGATACACCACTTGGCTGGAGATTATTAATAGGATTTGATGTAACTGATGAACTATTTGGTATAGCAATAGCAGAAACAGGAAAACTCAATGTCTGGTATTATCTTGGGGCAATGAGTGTTGCTTTACCAATGTGGAGTATAGGAACAGTAATAGGAATATTAGTTGGAGATATATTACCTGCTTATGCTGTTAGTGCTTTTTCAGTAATGCTATTTGGCATGTTTATTGCCATTATTATTCCAGAAGGAAAGAAAAATAAGATTGTTCTTGGTTCTATAGTCATAAGCTTTGCATTAAGCTATTTTGCTTCAATTATTAAACCATTCAGAAATTTATCAGAAGGAATGAGAGTACTCATATTAACAGTAGTTATATCAAGTGTTGTAGCAGTGCTATTTCCTGTAAAGAGAGAAAACTAATGAAAACATATATTTATATTTTTGTTATGGCTGTAACTACATATATTATTCGTGTACTACCATTAACTTTAATTCGTAAACCAATTAAAAATAAATTTATACAATCCTTTTTGTATTATGTACCATATGTAACTTTATCTGTAATGACTTTTCCTGCAATTATGAATACTACAGGTTCAATTGTAATAGGGTTACTGGCGCTATTAGCAGGAATCGTTTCGTCATGGATTGGTTTAGGGCTATTTCCAGTATCGATTATTTGCTGTTTAACAGTTTTTATTGCAGAAATTATATAATTATTTAACGAAAACTAAGTTTGCTAAGTATGTATAAAGAAAATGCATACTTTTTCTTTAGCATTTTTTGGGGAACTAGTGCCTTTTTATCTAATAACAAATATAAGGAGGTAATTAAACCCATGAAACAATTTAAAAACTTAACAATTCAAGATGACTTTATGTTTGCTAAAGTAAT
>CAJJTI010000095.1 GCA_905194705.1 uncultured Solobacterium sp.
TTTTCTAATCTTGGGTCAAATCTATATAGAGTTGTATAACCACAAGCTACAGCATCCTTTTGTCTTGTTGGAGCGTTGATTAAGCCACCCTTAATACCGTGTTCTGCACATGGGCAGTAAGCGATAATAATAGATGGGCCATTGTAGCTTTCAGCTTCCTTGAATGCCTTGATTGTCTGCATCTGGTTTGCACCCATAGATACGGAAGCAACATAAGCTGTTCCATATTCCATGAAGATTTGTCCTAAGTCTTTCTTAGTTGTTGGTTTACCACCAGCAGCGAACTTAGCAATAGCTGAGTAGTTTGTAGACTTAGAAGCTTGTCCACCAGTATTAGAATATGTTTCTGTATCTAGTACTAGAACGTTAACATTTAAGTTGTTAGCCATAACGTGATCTAATCCACCGTAGCCGATATCATAAGACCATCCGTCACCACCAATAATCCATACAGATTTACCAACTAAATCTCTTTCCATTTCTAGTAATGGTTTAACTGCTTCATTGCTTGATGCTTTAACAGCAGCAACTAATTCATCCTTAACAGCACGTTGAGCATTTCTGTCTTCTTTTGCGTCTAGGTATTTTTGGAATGCTGCTTTACATTCTGGTTCTACTTTATCAATATTTTCTTCGATAATACGTAGGATTCTAGCACACTTTGTAGCTTGAGCTACAGCCATACCGAAACCATATTCAGCATTATCTTCAAATAGTGAGTTAGCCCAAGCAACACCATTACCATCTTTATCTGTTGTAAATGGGTTAGATGGAGTAGCAGAGCAGTAAATCATAGAACATCCAGTAGCGTTAGCTACAAGCATATCTTTACCGAATAATTGAGAAGCTAATCTATAGTAAGGAGCTTCACCACATCCTGGACAGCATCCAGATACTTCGAAGTATGGTTTTTCTAGAGAAACACCAGCTGGAGTATTTGCATTACCATATTGTGGTTTTTCAGGAGTATGTTTGTATAAGTATTCAGCAACAGGTTGTTGTTTTGTTTGTGTTGCAATAGGTCTAGCAACAAGAGCACCAGGATTTTCCTTTGTATTAGGAATTGGGCAGGCTGTCATACATACGCCACATCCTACACAGTTTTCTGTAGAGATTTGAATTCTGAACTTCAAGCCTTCTTCTTTTGCTTTTCCATAAAGTGGAGATGGTTCTTTATATGTTAATTCAAAACCATTTTCAGTAGCAATCTTGCTAGCTTCTGCACATTCTTCAGGAGTCATTAAGAATGGACGAATTGTAGCATGAGGACAAGCGAATGCACATGCACCACATTGTACACACTTATCTGCATTCCATTCAGGAACATAAGCAGCAATATTACGAGCTTCTCTGAATGATACGTCTTCCTTCATTGTTCCATCAACTAGTTCAGGGTCAGTGAATTCAGAAACTTTCATGTTGTAACCTTCAAGAGAGTTAATCTTTTGAACGAATCCATCATAGTATGCATCACCAGTTTCCTTGTATAATGCACCCTTAGATGTTAAGTTGCTCCATTCAGGATTTACTGTAACTTCTACAAGACCTTCAGCACCTTTGTTAATAGCAGCAATGTTGTTGTCTACAACATCTTGACCCTTACGAGCATATGTTGTACGAGCAGATTCTTCCATTAACTGTAAGCTCTTAGAATAAGGCATGATTTGTTCATTTAGCTTGAAGAATGCTGATTGTAGGATTGTATTTGTATGAGAACCCATGTGAGTTTCACGAGCAATCGCATTAGCATTGATGATGAAGAATTTAGCATGTTTATCAGCTAAGCCTTTTAACATTCTGTTAGGAAGTTTATCAGCTACTTCATCAGCAGACATAGTTGTATTTAATAAGAAAGTACCACCATCTTTTAAGTCACGAACCATATCGAACTTGAATGCATAAGATTCTTGAGAAGATGAAATGAAATCTGCCTTATTGATGTAGTAAGGAGAATGAATTGGTGTAGGACCAAATCTTAAGTGAGATCTAGTTACACCACCAGCCTTCTTTGAGTCATAAGCAAAGTATGCCTGTGAATAAAGATCTGTGTTGTTACCAATGATCTTAACTGTGGACTTGTTAGCACCTACAGTACCATCAGCACCTAAACCATAGAATAAGCATGTAGAATAGTCAGCATCTACATGAATATCAACTGGTTCAAGGGATAGATTTGTAACATCATCTTCAATACCGATTGTGAACTCTTCCTTAGGAGCATCCTTCTTGAGTTCTTCATATACAGCGTTGATATCAGATGGGTTAGTATCCTTAGAAGATAGACCATAACGGCCACCAATGAATGTGATATCCTTATGATTTCTTAATGCATAGCATACATCTAAGAATAATGGTTCTCTTGTACCAACTTCTTTAGCTCTATCAAGAACAGCAATCTTCTTAACTGATGCAGGAAGTACTTCTTCTAGATATTTTTCAGAGAATGGTCTGTATAAGTAAACCTTAATTAAACCAACTTTTTCGCCTCTAGCTACTAATGTGTTAACTGTTTCTGTGATTGTATCAGTAACAGAACCCATAGCGATAATAACTCTTTCAGCTTCTGGATGACCAACATATACAAATGGTGCATAGTTACGTCCAGTATGTTCAGAAATAGCCTTCATGTATTTAGCAGCGATTTCAGGAACAGCATCAAAATGTTTGTTTTGAGCTTCTTCAGCCTGGAAGAAGATATCATCATTTTGGTTAGTACCACGTACAACTGGATTTGTATGTGGGTTTAGAGCTTTTTCACGGAATGCTTCTAGTTTTTCAACTGGTAATAAGCTCTTTAAGAAGTCATAATCCATAACTTCTATCTTGTCATATTCATGAGATGTACGGAAACCATCAAAGAAATGCATTACAGGAACTGAACCATCGATAGCGATTAAGTGAGCAGCACCTGCTAAGTCCATACAGTCTTGAACTGAATGTGAACACATCATAACAATACCTGTTTGACGGCAAGCATAAACGTCTGAATGATCACCGAAAATAGATAGTGTATGAGTTGCTAAAGAACGAGCTGCTACATGAATAACACCTGGTAGTAATTCACCCTTTAACTTGTAAATGTTTGGAATCATTAATAATAGACCCTGTGATGCAGTGAATGTAGTTGCTAAAGAACCAGCTTGTAATGCGCCGTGAATTGCACCAGCAGCACCACCTTCAGCCTGCATTTCGACAACCTTTACCTTGTCGCCGAAAACATTTGTACGACCTTCTGTTGCCCAGTCGTCAACATGTTCTGCCATCGGAGATGATGGCGTGATTGGATAGATACCTGCTACTTCAGTAAATGCGTAAGCAGAATGCGCAGTGGCAGTATTACCATCCATTGCTTCAAAAACCTTTTTTGTTTCTGTCATATTTCCTCCTGTGTTACGGAATAATTATATGATAGAAAACAACAAATTGAGCATAAAATTGTGAAATTTGTAAACCTTTTCAATAATAAGCAAACTTTTAGTATACTAATGGCAAAGATAAGGACCCAAAAATGGATAATACAAAAAAAGATGTTACGAATTAGCAACATCAATACAAAAGAAACAACCATGAAACTATATGATATTGATTGGAATGTCATAGAAGAAATTTTCGACGATCTTGAAGAAACATTTAATCTTTTTAATGAAGATGAAGAACAATAAAAAAGTCTCATTCGAGACTTTTTTATTGTTGCTGATTCATTGATTTCATTACTTGCTTGATTTGAGCTTCGCTTGGCTTTCTTCCCATTTGAAGGAACATAGCACGAATCATTTTTTCTGATACAGGAGGATTCTCCTTTAATTGTTTTGTGAAGCTCTTTCTTGCTAAAAAGAAACCAATAGCGGCTCCTACAACGCCACCTAATACAAACCATAAAATGGATGACACAAATGGACTCATATTATCACCACCTTTTCATTAAGACATTCTATTATTTTTGTAGCAACTTTGCAAGATTCTTAATATATTTCACGACTGTTAATGTGTATAATAGAGAAATGAAATTTAAACAACTATTAAAACTATTACTTTCTTTTATGCTTATCTTCCCTGTTATGTTCAATCAAAATATACAGGCAGAAGAATTAGATATCAATGTTTTAAGTCCTTATGCATATTTATATGATTTAGAAAATGGACAAGTTCTTTACGATAAAAATGGTGAAGAAAAAATATATCCTGCTTCTATGACAAAACTAATGACAGCTCTTATTGCTATAGAAAATTTAGATTTAGATCAAAAAATATTGATTACTTCTGAAATGTATGCTCCTTTTGCTGGAATAAATGCTTCTATAGCAGGATTTAGCATAGGGGAAGAACCTACTGTAAGAGATTTACTATATGGCCTGTTACTACCTTCTGGAGCTGACAGCGCTTGTGTGTTAGCTTATGCTGTTGCTGGTAATATAGATTCATTTGTTTTACTTATGAACGATAAAGTAAATGAATTAAATTTAGAAAATACGCATTTTACAAATACAACCGGTTTACATAATCCTAATCAATATTCAACATGTAAAGATATTGCAAGAATCTGCAGTGAAGTTGTTCAATATGATGCAATAAAAGAAATATTAGAAACAAAAAGCTATACTACTGGTCCTTTACTTCATCACCCTGATGGTTTAGCAATTAATGACCATATATCCGATACACTGCGTTATGGTATTACAGGATTTGTTGGTGGTAAGACGGGCTATACACCTGATGCTGGTAGATGTTTAGCAAGTTATGCTGTTGTTAACGGTATACCTTGTATTTTGGTTACAGCTGCTGCTAATGATAGTATTACACCACAAAACGATGCCTATGAAACCTATAACTATTTAAGTGAATATTACACTCGTACTGTTCTTATTGATCCAAATGAAATAGTAAAAACTATTCCTGTTAAAGGTGGTAAAAAAGTAAAAGAAATTAGTGTAAATGCCTCAAGTTCATGTAACGCTGATATTCCTATAAATAGTGAAATTAGCACATCTATTGATTTACCTGATAAATTACAAGCTCCCCTATCAAAAGACACACAAATAGGTACAATTACAGTAAGCGTTGATGAGAATGAATATTGTTCATCTGCTATTTATATTCAAGAAAATATAGCTGAAAGTATCCCTTCTATTATCTTCCACTTTATCGAAAATAATTTCTTACTACTATGTCTAGTATTCATCATATTCGTTCTACTATTCATCAAAAAGCAAATAGCAAAACAAAGACGCAGAAAAAGAAGAAAAAAGAGAAATACAACAAAAAAGTCCCAAATTAACTATTAGTCAGTTTGGGACAATTTTTCTTTTATCTTGTATAGAATATTATCTAGTAACCATGGATAGCCTTGATTTGTATCACACTCTACATGAAATATTAAACCCAAATCAAAATCACGGAAACTGTCGTTTGAATGAGTATGACCACATAAGTTGATTACTCTTGTTTTTAAAGAATCTTGATCATCTTTATTAGAAGTGATTGTTGCATAGTGACTTAGATAGAAATGATATTTTTTATATTGCAGAATTGTACTATAGCCTAATATTTCGATATTAGATAAAGATTCATATATCGGTATTTTCGAACTACCGTCATGATTTCCTAAGATTACTTTTATACTGCCTTTTAATCTAGATAAATATACTTTTCCTATATCTAAATCTCCAAAAATTAAATCTCCTAATACATAAACTGTATCATCTTCATGTATAACTTCATTCCACTTGTTTACTAAGTCTTCACTCATTTCTACTGCTGAATCATATCCACGTGGCTTGTAGATAAATTCTTGATTATGCATTAAATGTAAATCACTTGTTATATATCATTTATACGCTCCATACATTTTTATTATACAAAAGTAAAAAGCACACCGAAGTGTGCTAAATAGTTCAATAAGACAGGAAGGCTGATATGTTCCCTCTTTTGTAGAGGTGGGTGTCCTTGGTCAACCATTAGGATTCTTAGCCGTACTAAGCATTCACACCGATATCTCCAGTCAGGATTCCCTTATATCGTAGTGTAGGAAAAATACGATACCTCCCTGTGCACATAATAATATCAATACAATACTATTAAGTATAGTCTTGACTTTTATTTCTTTTCTTTAATTTGAATTCCCAAGATGTCTAGTTGTTTTTCATCAACGACGTTTGGTGCATCACTCATTAAATCTAATGAACTGTTTGTTGTTGGGAAAGCTACAACATCTCTGATATTTTCTGTACCAGCTAATACCATTGTTAATCTTTCTAGACCAATACCTACACCACCATGAGGAGGAGTACCATATTTAAATGCATCTAAGAAGAAACCAAATTTAGCTACAGCTTGTTCCATAGTTAAGCCAATTGCTTCAAATACTTTTTCTTGTAATTCTTGATCATGAATACGGATAGAACCACTTAATAATTCATAACCATTTAATACTAAGTCATATGCTCTACTTGAAACATGTGCAGGATCTGTAAATAGTTTATCAATATCTTCTTCTTTAGGAGCAGTAAATGGGTGGTGAGCTGCTACATATCTTTGTTCTTCTTCACTATATTCAAACATAGGGAAGTCTGTTACCCATAAGAACTTATAGCATGTTTCATGAGGAATTAAATCTAACTCTCTTGCTAGTCTTACTCTTAATGCACCAAGTCCTGTTTCAACTGTTCTTTCTTTATCTGCAATACATAGAACTAAATCTCCATCTTTTAAATCTAATGCATTTGTAATACTTTCTTTTTCAACGTCACTTAATACTTTAGCAATTGAACCAGAAATAGTTCCATTTTCTTTCTTCAAATATGCTAATGCTTTAGCACCAAAGCCAGATTTAACAAATTCCTGTAATTGATCAAGGTTTTTACGACTGTATTTATCAGCAGCGTTTTCAAACTTAATCATACCAATCATGCCTTCAGCTTCTACGACATTTTTGAATACCTGGAATTCTGTTTCTTTAAATAGGTCAGTTACATCATGAATTTCATTACCAAAACGTAAATCCGGTTTATCACTACCATATTTCTTCATACATGTTTCCCAAGGGATACGTACAAAGTGGTCTTCTAAATCATAATTAACTGTACCTTTGAAGATATCTTTCATTAATTTTTCGACAATACCGAAAATTTCATCTTCATCAACAAAACTCATTTCAATATCAATTTGTGTAAATTCAGGTTGACGGTCAGCACGTAAGTCTTCATCTCTAAAGCAACGGGCAATCTGGAAATAACGTTCCATACCACCAATCATTAATAATTGCTTATAAATTTGAGGAGATTGTGG
>CAJJTI010000096.1 GCA_905194705.1 uncultured Solobacterium sp.
CAGAGCTAATTGAAGATGATGTATTTAGAATTAATATACCATTAGACAGAATAGCTGCAGATGAAGCAACAGAACAGAAAACATTATCTGAAAGAGAACAGAAAATTTATAATATGATTTGCGAGAATCTGCATTTATCAGTTGAACAGGTAATGGCAGAATTGGATATATCAAGATCAACGGTATTTAGAGATTATGCGAAAATTAAGAAAGTAACAGGTGCCGTTTACGATAAAAAGACTTCAACATGGACATTGTAATGAGACAGTCTCAAGTTAGTCTCAACAAAGTCTCATAAATTTTGACACTTTATGAGACTGAAGAAAAATCTAAAAACGTGATAAAATAGGGACTTTTAGCGTGTCGGAAAAACTTAGTCTCAAGTCAGTCTCATTTTTAAGATGAGATTATGAGACTCAGTTGAGACTAAAAATGATTAATGAATTTATATGATTTATCGATTGGAGAAGATAAAATGAATCAATTTCTATCAATAGCATTAAAAACACATTTTGAAAGTCTGAAGGTTGGCGGAAAGGGAGAAAATTATTGGCAATGTTATCAAGCTTTTTTAAAGTACTGTGATATATATGGAGATTGTGATCTTAAGGATTTATTCAATAACAAATTATTAAGGCAGGATATAGTGTGCGCATGTGCGTCATATTATAATTCTAGCGCAAAGGCACATAGAAAAGAGGCCGTTAATAGATTTTTGTCTGCAATCGATTTGTTCTATAAAAACTATATAAAAAAGATGGGTGGTATAGAATGTAGTGCACTTGAAGGTGGATGTAGGAACAATGAAATGATTGAAGATATTGAAAAATGTCTCAATACAAAATTAAAGCAAGAAATATATTGTCCGATAGATGATAAGATTGAAATTGAGATAATAAAAATTTGTAATAATCTAAAAAAGAGTGATTTTTATAAATTCGGTCAGAAGATATTATGCAACCTTCTCTTAAAATATGGATTTAAACTAAACTTATTAGTAAACTTAAAAAAGGCTGATGTAAATGACATTGATGGAATTATTACAATTAGAAATAAAGATAGTGTAATCAATCTAAGTGTGGATAAGTCAATGGTATCTGATATTAGACAATATAATATGGTACATAGATATCCTAATAGAGAATATTTCTTTTTGAATACAAAGGGAAAGAAGATTACCTCCAGTTCGGCACTGGCTACGATACAAGAAAAATTAGAAGAAGTTAATAACATAAATACAACAACACTTGCATTAAAGGGCGTTTCAAAACTTATTCAGAAAGGGCTGACTCTAAGTGAGATAAAGTATCTTACGGGGTTTGAAACTAAAAAGATAGAGGATGTTTCTAGGTGGTTGATGAATCAGGAAGATGTAGAAAGTGTTATAAATAATAAGCTTAATTTAATTGATATATAATTGAATGCAAAATCATAGACAAAGAAAATAATAAGTAATGAGAATTAGAAATCCTTTTGAGAGATTATCAGATTGGCAGGGAAATTATATAGAATGTCTCAGTAGAGCATGTGTAATTTTGGAAGTAGGATTAAAGTTTGCATCAGAAAATTCAGGGAGTTTATTATAGTAATGCCGAATCTGAACTATGATATTCCTCAAGATTTTGAAGAAAATGAGATAAGGTCCGAATTTGCAAGAACAAGAATGCAGATTATTTCGATACAAATAAAGAAATAAATAGTTCTATTGCAGCAAAATTATTGAAAGTGGAAATAAAGAAGTCGGAAAAGGATAAAAGATGAAAGTAAAATTAGAAGACATAATCGAGGCAATGGAATTTGCCAATATGGAAACAGAATATTATTATGATACCCACAATGAAAAAGTTCTGATGATTTTTGATGGAATGGTGGATGGTGATGACAATCCGGAACTCTTCGAAGATATTAAAGAGGGATTTGTCGAGGATTATATACCTTTACCGGGACAATACAATATCAATGAGTATCGAATAATGGAAGAGTTTATATACGAACTTCCAGCGGGAAAGAATCAAGATGTATTGGCAAGGACGCTTCAGGGAAGAGGTGCTTTTAGAAGATTTAAGGATAAATTGTATGACTTAAATCTGGAGAAAAAGTGGTACCAATATCGTGAAGAAGCTTATGAAAAAATAGCAAGGCAATGGTCTGAAAGACATAAGATTGATATTGTTGAATGAAAGAAAGAGGTGTTGCTATGATACCCACAGAAGATATTATACCAACAGTGAAAAATACGATTACTGCATCAATTAAATGTAACACCCATCGGGGATACATTGGTTGGAGCAGTTGCGATAATATTTGTATGGATATGCATGACTGTCTTGATATGTGTGCTGAGACTTTAGCAATAAGTGGTTATATGGTTGCACTTGAGTCGGCTACATATATTTTGGTATCTGGTGTTAAGTTAGCATCTCATGCAGATAGTAGTTCGGGAATGCTTACAGACGTTATCATGTGTACATACGAATTAATAGAAAAATGCGCAAAAGAAGTCGAAAAACAGGATAAACAGATGCGAGACCAAGCACTTGCATTGATTATAAAAGAGGCAAAAAAGAGTGTTTTTGATGGTTGGACTGACTGGCGTTATGATTTGCTGAAATGTGGGATTTGCCTATGCGACGAAAAGAGTGCAAAGAAGCTTGAAAAGGTTTTGGATACCCTTTTGGAAATTTCACGGGAGGATTATTACCCGGAATATACGAAAAAAGAAGATTTGATTGTAAGATACCTTTTACATAGGCATTTATATGGCAAAAAGAATACACAGAAGGAACTATATCAGAATATTGCAATAAATGAACTCCGTATTATTGCTATCAAGGATGCTATGGAAGATAAGAATTATGATGAAGCAGAGAAACTTTGTTTAGAGAAAGCAAACGCAGAAGAGACATGGCATTATCATAGTAGCGATTCGAAAGATTGGAATAACGTGCTATATGACATATACAAGACAGCAAACAACACGGAAAAGCAAATCGCACAGGCAAAAAAACTGCTATTAATGGGAAATGAGAAGTTCTGGGATGTTTTGAAACAGATTTATAAAGAGCACGGTGCATGGAATGAGAATTACGAAAGCTTATTAGATGAATTAAAGAATAGCAAGCGAACTGTTTGCTATCGTAGTGTTCTTATTTCTGAAAATGAAAAGAAGAGATTGCTTGATGATGTAATGGAGAATCCGTATGATTTGTTTTATTATGGAAAATATTTGGTAAAGGATTATCCGGAGCAGGTATATGAGTTATGTTATAAGGAAATAAGTGAGAGTTGTGCTCTGGCAAAGGATAGACGAGAATATAAAAAGATAACAAAGAATATTGCACAGCTTATAAAATGGAAGGGTAATGATACTGCCAAGTTATTAATTGAGGAATTGAAGCAGAGATATCCAAGAAAAACAGCATTGTTGGATGAATTGGAGAAGGTGGAGAAGAAATTGTAATTCAAATAAAATACTGGAATTTTAACATAGTCTCACCAGTCTCAAAATATTCTTGAGACTGGTGAGACGTAGATGAGACTAACCCCAATAAAATGCTCTTTTAATTTTGGGAAAATCAATTAAATTCATTCATAGCATTCACATATTCCTGTAATCCATTAGGTTTGCAAGCCAATTCAGCATAAAGCAGAGGGCTTTCCTGTGCCAGCCGATATAGATATGCAATATCATCCGGTGTATCAAGCAAGACAGATGAATTACATTTTTTGCAACTGATAGTAAGAGGCGTGCCCGTATATGTATTATTGAGGGCATTAACAATAACGGAATTTGTATCAGGTTCATACATACCAAACAGGTAACAAGGCTTATTTTGTTTCATGGTGTTCTCCTTCCCACAGATACTTAGCACCATCAAGCAGATCAATGATGGCTGTAAGCATATTGTTATAATCGGTCTGTAGTTCCTTGATTTCATTGCTTGTAGGGAGATTGTTTAAAGTTTGGTGCTCACGGCATTCAGTAAATGTTTTCTGCATTTCAAGCAGTTGCAGATACAGAGCATTAACAGTCTGCACAAGAGGATATATAGTTTCTTTCTTGCCGACAACGCAGATGCGGTTATAGATGCAGGAACGGACAAAGTAATCTTTCTTCATCATGCCGCTGGCAAGGATACGGGCTTCGATTTGCTTGCGTTCAGCATCGCTGATTCTAAAACTTATAGTTGGATGTTTATGTTGATTGCTCATAGAAAAGCTCCTTTCATAGTGGGTGTGGCAGCAGGCACAGTTAATCACCCGCAAGCCACATTTGATTATTCGTTTTTAGTAGTAAAAGTAGATTATATCTGCCATGGATTTCGTAGATGCAATATTGAATAATTGCAACTAATTTGCTACTAAAGTTTTTGAAAACGATATGAAAAGAGTAACATTAGATGAAACAGATGAGGTGAAATGCCGCATAAAATCAGCATTTTTGATTTGATGATACTTCCTTGGGGAAGAGTTTGAGTAATGCGGGAGTGCATAGATTATTTGATATGGCAGGTAGTCTTTACGATTTCCTGTCATATTTCAAATTGTATTGATTATAATTCTTTTGCTGCCATGAGAAAGTATATAATATTAAAGAATAAGAACTATGGCTAAATAAATTTGGAAAGGAAATGTGTGTAAAAGTATGAATAAAGTAGTATATCACTATTGTAGTGTAGATACATTTTTTAATATTATCGAAAATTCAAGTATGTGGCTTTCTGATATTTCAAAATCAAACGATTATCAAGAGTGTGTAAGATGCAGAGAATTTGTAAATAAGGGGATGGAAGAATATCTGAGAGATGATGTTGAAGCATTAAAGGCATGGGGCATTTGGTATGAGAATGGTGTACATAGTAATTTTTTGATGAAAACATTTTGTGTTTGCTTTTCTGAAAGTAAAGATAAATTAAGTCAGTGGAGAGGATATGCACAGGATGGAAAAGGAATAGCAATTGGTTTTGATAAAGAAGTTCTTGAGGAACTAAATCATATAAGTGAATTTCATACTGCTTTCGGAAAAGTGATTTATGATAACCCACAGGAATATGTTCAGGGTATAATTGCAGACAATATAAAAAAACTAAAATATAAGGGTGTGGGACATGTTGCACTTGAGTTAAGCGGAAATTATAGAATGCAGTTTCCATTTGTAAAAAATCCGGGCTTTAAAGAGGAGAAGGAATGGAGAGCAGTAGTATGCTCTCCAATAGGACACTATAACATACCAAGTTCGGAAAATATTCTTTTTTCTAAGGTTAAATCTAGAACAGCAAATAATAAATTGATACCGTATATAGAAATGAACTTTGATAGAGTTAAACAAAGTATTATCAAGGAAATATTTATTGGTCCTAAATCAGAGGTGGAAATTGAAGATATAGTTAATCTTTTGAGTTTTTATGGATATTATGATGGCATAGAGGGAGGATATAATTCTCAGCAACCAGTTGCTATCAAAAAATCAAGCACAACGTATCGATGAAAAATGTATAGATAAAAAAAATTTTGTGCATATGCAAATAAGAGTTAATTCAAATATATAAACTAGGAATGTTTTGGTGCTAATGGAGTTTTGAGTAAAGAAGGTACAATATGAAAGATAAATCAAATTTTGAGAAATTTACAGGGATATATTGTTCGGGGCTTTTTATTCCTAATTCATCTATGTTAACTTCATTATGTATTTTATTTGATCAAGTTTACCTAGTAGATAATTTAGAATATGTTCTTTCTTTTGCTAAAAAATATAGAATCACCTTACATGATAAAAAACTTAAAGACAAGTGTGACCACATGGTTTTAAAACCTATTACTGATATCGATGAGTTATGTATGAAGGATGATCCTTTAGAAGGGCTGGGAGAAGAACAAAAAGAAACTATAAGGGCATATTTAATGCAGGCACAGCATTTTTTTATTCGTAACCATGAGTTGTTGGGAGATGTTATTAAATCAGATATGCTTCCAGATAATGAACCATTTGAGGTAGAGTTAATAAAAAAAGGAAACGTAGGAGAATTAAATACTTATGCTGTGAGAGAAAAAGAGTTACAGGTATCGCTGGATGGATTGCAACAGATGAACAACTTAATAGATCAAGGAGCTTTCCCTATTGTGGGAAAATATCATATTGATTTAAATGAGAATCACAAAGAAGTATTTTGTTCTAAAAGTCTTGCAAGTTTATTGGCAATGAAAAGCGTAGAATTAGTAATACCTGCAATGAAAGAAGTAGAACCAGAGATAATTTTAGAAGCTCGTGATCGTTTAAAGGATCAATTGCCACTTTTTTGGGCTTCCATGTTAAAATTATCTACGAAGTTAAAATCAGAAATCAACCAAGATATGAAACCTAACGATATCTTTTTTGAAACACAGGAAATCGTAGATACGACAGTTCTACCGGCGTTAGTGGAATTAAAGAATAAAATATACAAAGATAAGAAAAGTTGGTTTTATAAAATACTGAACCCTGCGTTCGATAGTGTAAAAATGTTTATGGGAAATCCAAAACTTACTACGGAAAATCTAGTTATTACAGGTTTAACTACAGGGATGAATATTACTTCTAATTTTATTGAACAAGAATATGAGATACAAAAAATAAAAAAAGAAGCGGGATTAACATTTTTGTTGAGATTGGATGAATTAATAAAATAAATCATAGCAACACTTTGGCAACAGAAAATCAGTAAGCCAAAATAAAATGTGCAAATGAAGTAAAATAGCGGCATATTTCAAATAAAACTTAAACAAAATAATTTAAGTTCAAGAAGGAACTTGCTGAGTTTGAGTAAGATGAGTTGTTATTTTGTAACGACCACTGTTCACAAAATTAGCAAATAAAAATATCCACAAATTAGGATACAAAACAGGTAATGCAAAATCTGTCTTGTGTCCTTTTTTGTTGAAAATAAAGGGTTTGAAGGGTGTTGTAAACAAGATAGGTAAGAGGTATGGAGAGAAGATGAATAGGATGGTAAAGATTGCTAAAAAAGTGGATGGAAGGGTTTGCTAAAATACATGAGTAAATCCCTGCAAAGTCTGTATTTATGGACTTTGTAGGGATTTTTTAGATGGCGGTGGGTAAGATTTGGGTACAAAACAATAAAATGAGTTGAAGTGTTATAAAATATTATACTCATTTTATTGTTCATCATGATTGAGACCGTTTCAAGTTTTGTGTAAACGTTAAAAACTGATATAAGATTTGTGAATA
>CAJJTI010000097.1 GCA_905194705.1 uncultured Solobacterium sp.
TCTTTAAAATATCATTTGTCAGAAAGAATCGATACTATGAAAAAATCAAAAACACTTAAATTAACTGAAGGAAATATTCAGAAACAAATCATTGCCTTTATGTGGCCCATTTTACTATCATCCTTATTCCAACAATTCTACAACATTACTAACTCAATGATTGTTGGTAATTATATTTCTAAAACAGCTTTAAGCGCTGTCAGTGCCACAAATGCTATTTGTAATATTTTCAACTTCTTATTTTATGGAATTGGAACTGGTGCAGGTATTGTTATTGCAACTCAATTCGGTGCTGGGGATGATGCTAAAATAAAAAAATCCATTGATACAAGTATTTTATTCTCATTAGTTGGCGGTCTAATACTGACTGTTCTTTCTGAATTTTCTTTAGATTTCTTACTTGAAATTACAAATGTAAATGCAGAGCTCTTCCCTATGGCTAAAAGTTATCTACAAATTTATTTCCTAGGAAATACAGCTGTATTTATGTATCAAATGTGTTTCTTTGTGTTCCGTTCATTAGGCGATTCAGAACATCCTTTATATTTTTTAATCTTATCAAGTACCATCAATCTAATTTTAGGCGTTATCTTTGTACGTATTTGTAATTTATCTGTTATGGGTACAGCTTTAGCAACAATTATTGCGCAAACTGTTGTGGATATTCTTTGTTTGAGGTTGTTATTTAGATTAGATGAAAATATTAAATTCAGTTTTAAAAATATCACCTTTGATGCACGTACTGCATATGAATTCTGTGCTTTAGGAATCCCGGCAGGCATACAAAATATGATGATTGCAATAAGCTCAATGATGGTTCAATCATATATCAATGCTTTCCCTAATGAAATTATTGCTGGTATTGGTGTTGCAGAAAGAGTAGCCGTATTTGCACAATCGCCAATGAGTGCTATTTCTACTGTTACAGTAAATATGGTTTCTCAAAATATGGGGGCGAAGAAATATGAGCGTGCACAGGAAGCTATTCACAAAAGTATAGCTATGTCTAATATCGTTACCTTTATATGTTGTTTAATTATGTTTATTACTGCTCCTTTCTGGGTAAGTTTGTTCAATAAGGATCCACTAGTTATAGAAAGCGGCAGTGAAATGATACGCATTATGATATTCAGTTTCATTCCTTTAGGTTGGTCACATGTATATCATGGTGCAATAAGAGGTTCAGGAAATGTTAAAGTTCCAATGATTATTGCCGTAATGACACAATGCGTAAGTCGTTTCTTATTTGTTTATTTCGGTCTTAAGATTCATTATGATGTTCGTATTTTATATGCAAGCAGTGCTGTAGGATTTACATTAGCCGGCATTTTTGCAAGCTTATATTTCAAAAAAAGTGCATGGACTAAGCAAGTAGGATTAAGAAATTAATTATTTTCACCGTATTTTCACAAATGAGACCATATTTTTCATTTTTGTCATGTATGATGATAGTGTAATTTTTTCATTTTCCTTAGTAAAAACCAGTCGCAACCTGGTTTTTATTTTTTTATAAAGAATATGGATGATATTTCATCATAATTTTTTCAGCACATTTGATACCGTCAATTGCACTTGAAACAATACCACCCGCATATCCTGCTCCTTCACCACTAGGATAAACGCCACTAACTTCATCAGATTCAAGTGCGGTAATATTACGAACAATTCTTACAGGTGAACTGGATCTTGTCTCAGATGCTGTCATATATGAACCTAAATCAATAAATCCTGGGAAGATTTTTTCCATATAGTTCATCGCTTCTTCTAAAGAAGTATTTATTGCATCAGAGAAAACATCATGTATATCCATTTCATATATACCTCTTTGATATGTTGGTATTACAAGATTACGACTATTCATATTTAAGAAACGAGCAACGGTTTCTCCAGGAGCTTTTCCTTTTCCCAACTTATAAGTCTTCTGTTCCAAATCTTCTTGAAACTTTAGACCTGCCAAATAATCATTACCATAATCTTTTGTATCAACTTGAGCAACAATTGCACTGTTTGCATTTATGCCATCACGTTTGCTGTAAGACATACCATTAGTCACAATTGTATTCTTCTTACTTTCGGAAGGAACAACATATCCTCCTGGACACATACAAAAACTATATGCACCTTTACCATTACTTGTACGACATGCAATGTGATATTCCGCATTTGGTAAATCACTTGCATCTTCAATATTTTTATATTGTTTTTCATTAATAAAAGATTGTAATGTTTCTACTCTTACTCCTAATGCAAATGGTTTATTTTCTAAGCGTAAATATTGTCCAAGCTTACGATAAGTATCTCCTGTACCATTACCAATCGCTAAAATTAGCGCTTCCGTTTGAATTTCTTCCCCTGTACTCAAACAAATTCCTTCAAGTTTTCCATTACACACAATAAAATCATCAAGTCTAGTATTAAAGCGAATTTCACCACCCATAGAAATAATCTTTTCACGAATTGTTTGATCTAATACTAAAAACTTGTCTGTACCAATATGAGGATGATTTAAATAAGAAATACTTTCATCAGCACCAGCTTCAATTAATTTATCAAGAATTAGTGACACTCTTTCATCTTTAATTCTTGTGGTTAATTTACCATCAGAAAAAGCGCCTGCTCCCCCTTCTCCATATTGAACATTTCCCTCTTCATCAAGTTCTCCACCATTCCAATATGCTTCAACTTTTTTCTTTCTTTCAATTACATCCGGTCCGCGTTCAATAACAATTGGTTTATATCCCTTTAATGCTAACAAATATGCGCTGGCCATTCCTGCAGGGCCAAACCCAACAACAACTGGTCTATGCTCAAGTTTCAATAAACCAAAAGCAGGCACTTGATAAACAAATGGTTCAATACTGCGTGCTTTATTTTTCAATTTCTTTAAATAATAGTTTTCATTATTTAACTCAAAATCAATTTGATACAAATATTTCACATCTCTATTTCTACGTGCATCTAAAGATTTATGGTGTATTTTATAAGATAAAATATCTTTTTCTTTTAATCCATATTTACTAATCGCCTCATCTACAATAGGCTTTTTATCATCGATATTCGCAGTTATTTCAATTCTTAACATAATTCATTTCCTTTTCCTTATTAGTGTACATATTTTTGCTCGGCTTGTCTTAATTTTTGTATAAAACAATGATACAATTAGCGCTATGCATTAGAGGGGACGAATATGAAAAAAATACAAACTGATTTATTAAATGGCGTTATCTGGCAACAAATTCTTATCTTTTTCTTTCCTGTTTTTTTCGGAACCGTCTTCCAGCAGCTTTATAATACAGTCGATGCAATTGTTGTAGGAAACTTTGTCGGGAAAGAAGCTCTTGGTGCTGTTGGTGGCTCTACAGGAACGTTAATTAACTTGCTTGTTGGTTTTTTAGTTGGTTTAACATCAGGTGCCACTGTCGTTATTGCCCAGTTTTTTGGCAATCGCGAAACTGAAAGAGTACCAATTACCGTTTCTACAAGTATGGTCATGTCCGTTGTATTCGGTTTAATCCTAACGATTGTTGGTTATGTTTTCGCGCCACAATTATTAGTATTTTTAAAAGTTCCAGCAGACATTCTGGATTATGCTATTACCTATTTAAGAATATTCTCTATCGGATTAATTCCAACACTTATTTATAATACTGGTTCTGGTGTATTAAGAGCTATTGGCGACTCGAAACGTCCACTTTATTTTTTAGTTGCTGCATGTATTACGAATATTGTATTAGATATTGTTTTCGTTGCTGTATTTAATATGGGTGTAGCTGGAGCTGCTATCGCTACTGTTGCCGCCCAAATTGTGAGTTGTATATTAACATTATTTGTTTTATATCGTACCGAAGAATGTTATCGATTCAACTTCAAACATATTACTTTTGATTTTCAAATCTTAGGTCAAATCATTCAATTTGGTTTACCTACAGGTATTCAAGCTGCTTTGTATAGTATTGCAAATTTATTTATCCAGGCAAGCGTTAACAGCTATGGTACTGATACCGTTGCTGCATTTACTGCCTTTGGTAAAATTGACGCAACCTTCTGGAACGCATCAGGTGCTTTTGGTACTTCTGTTCTTACTTTCTCTGGTCAAAACTTCGGTGCTGGCAATATTAAAAGAGTTAAGAAAGGTTTCCATGAGTCAATTATCATGTATCTTATTATGTCATTATCTATTACTGGTATTTGTATGGCCTTTGGACCAACTTTATATCGTTTATTTACACCTGATGAAGAAGTTATTCGTCTTGGCTTAGAAATAATGTATTTTATGGCTCCATACTGGTCAACATTTGTATTCGTAGAAATATTCTCGAGTGGTATTCGTGCTTGTGGTGACGCATTTATCCCTATGGTGATGACTGCTGTTGGTATTGGAGCATTCCGTATCTTATGGATTTTATTCTATCCAAGTCATTCACTTCTAGAAGTTTTATACTCTTATCCTATTTCCTGGGTATTAACAGGCGCCTTATTCATCCTTTATTACTTACAAGGTGGTTGGTTAAAACGTTCTATCAAGCATCGCGAAAAAATGCTTGGCACTAAATAATTACTCAACAATACTACCACCAATAAATTCTCTTAAAATTGAATCACATGGAATTGATGCATCATCATCTAATTCATCAAAGAACTGTAATAAAGATAAAATTCTTCTTACAGTTGGGTATTCGGCTGCTTCTTGAGGTATCTCGAGAAGCAGTTTTTCTGCATGTTTCTTAAGTACTGGTAATTCATAAATGCAGGCACTGTTAAAAAACTCATCCGCATAAATATTATATGGGAAGATATTTGTATCTTCACCTTTTCTTACTAAAGGCCAATCACGTAATGTTCTATCAGCACTTCTACCTCTTGTCGCATAATCTCTAACAAGTCTTCTTAACATTCTTGCATCTGTTGTTGAGATACGGTTAAATTCATCAATATTAATCTGTGTTAAAGGGCTGATATAAATTTTAAACTTCTGCTCATCAGGAATCATTTCCGTTAACTTTGGATTCAACCCATGAATGCCTTCAATGACAATCGGTTGAAAACGATCTATCTTTGTAATGCGTTTACCGTATACTTTCTTTCCTTCCAGAAAATCAAATGTAGGTAAATCTACTGTTTCTCCTTTTAATAATGCATTCATTTGATCATCAAAGAGTTTAACATCTACCGCATTAAGACTTTCATAGTCTTTATTACCATCTTTATCTAATGGTGTTTCTTCTCTTTCCACAAAATAATCATCTGTTCCTAAATATAAAGGTTTTAAGCCAAGTACTCTTAACTGAATAATTAGTTTTTTCGTAAATGTCGTTTTACCTGAAGAAGAAGGACCTGCAATCAAAATAATTCTCTTTTCTGATTTTTTGATTTTCCCTGCAATTTCAGCAATTCGTTTTTCATGTAGAGATTCGTTTAACAATATTAAATCTTTATATTCATTATTTTGAATTTTTTTATTTAAATCACTTGCATATACAACGCCTGTGATTTTTCCCCAGTTATTTTCTTCCGCAAATGCTTTATATAATAATTTTTCTTCTTTAAATTCTGGCAGTTTCAACGGATTATCAGGGCTAGGAAAGCGTAATAAAACCCCATGTTTATATTTTTTCAAGCCACACATGCTTAGATATTTTGTATTTGTCACAATATCCGTTTCAAAGATAAAGGATTCACCTGACAATTCATATACTTTCATTTTAGCCGGTTCAGGTAAAGTATTCTTCTCATAATTTCTAGCCATTTGATGTGTTTTCATATACTCTTCCAGTTCAAAATGACTTAATTTAACTTCTGTTATTGGCAGTTTCGCCTTAGCCAGTTCATGCATGCGCTTTTCAATCTTAAAAATTATAGAACCATTTATATTCTTTTTAATTACCGTATATAATCCTTTACTTAAGGCATTGTCTACGATCACTTCTGTATTGTTACCTAAAATATCATGTACTGCTTTTACATATAATAAAGCCATTGATTTTTGCATAATTAAATCAGCACTTTTATCTCGAATATCCAAAAGTGATACTTTACAATCACCTGTTAATATCGTATCCAGTCTTTTTGGTTCATTATTAATTAGGCATGAATAAATAGGATAGCGGATACTATCTATATCTTTTAACATATTTTCAACAGATATATCTTTTTGATAATCTAATTCTTTTTGGCCTTCTCGCCATTCTACATAAATTTTCATAATTATAATTCCTTTAACACAATTCTTTGATATACCCCTATAATAAGGTAAAAAGAGAGGTCCCACAATGAAAAAAGTCGCTACTATGCAAGATATCTCTTGTGTAGGTAAATGTTCACTAACGGTAGCTTTACCAATTTTATCAAACATGTCTATCGAAACAGCCGTTTTACCTACTGCTGTTTTATCAACTCATACAGCATTTAAAGGTTTTACATTTTGTGATTTAACAAATGAAATTCAGCCAATTCTTGAACACTGGAAAAAAGAAAACTTCAAGTTTGATGCTTTATATACAGGTTATTTAGGAAGTATTAAACAAATTGAGCTAGCTAAAGTATTTTTTCATTTATTTGGTGAAAACATACCAAAAATAGTTGATCCATGTGTGGGAGATCATGGCAAATTATATACAGGTTTTGATATTAATTTTGTCGAAGAAATGAAAAAGTTATGTTCTTTTGCGGATATCATCTGTCCTAATATAACGGAAGCTTGTTACTTGTTAGATATACCAGTATTAACAAGTTATACAGAAGAAGATATAAAAGAAATTACAAAAAAGCTAACAGAATTAGGTTGTAAGAAAGCTGTTATAACAGGTATCAGTTTTGATGAAAAAGAATATGGTATTTATGCATATAATAAAGAAACTGACAATTATGCTTACTACTTTTTAGATAAATTACCAGTAGCGTATCATGGTACAGGTGATATATGGGCCAGCACATTAACAGGTGCAATCGCTTTAGGTAGAAGATTTGAAAATGCCATAGAAATCGCCACTGATTTTACTCATGAATGTATGGAAGAGACTTTAAAAGATACAGAGCATGATTCTTATGGTGTAGAATTTGAAAAAGCATTACCATATTTAGAAGCTAGACTTACCTATAGATAATTAGCATTTTTCATTCATCAATAATAGAAAGAATATTCACACATGGATATTCTTTTTTTATGTTTTTTTGGGGAATTAGTGCCTTTTTATCTAATAACAAATATAA
>CAJJTI010000098.1 GCA_905194705.1 uncultured Solobacterium sp.
AGTTGTAGATATACCATAAATGCTGATAATCAACATGATTACGCTTACCATCAAATGCGATAAGCCTTATGTTTCCTATGTTTTTTGTCTATTGTCCATTTGCAAACGTAAGCAAGAACAATGAGCTTCACATTTGGTACATTGTCTATGTTGATTTTAACTTCACTGCTGGCTCTGAATTATTCTAGTATCAACAAAGCTTCGTATGATATCAGCGTGAATTTAAATGCACCATATGATGTACAACTCTTTGATGATAAGCAGGTATTTGATGAATATATTCGAGTAATTGAAGAAGAATATACGATTGATAATACCATTGAGTACGACATTTATAAAGAGCCGAATCATCAGGTACAAAATTTTTTCCAATCAGAATATTATGATTTTGACCCAGTCTTGAAGTTAAGTGATTATAATAGATTACTAGAATTAAGAAAGATGCCGTTGCTTTCTTTAAATGATAACGAATACTATATAGTTACAAATAGCAAGTTTGCATATGAGGTTGAAGATAACAAAGATATTGAAACCATAACAGTAGCAAATAAAAATTTGAAATTAAAAGGATATGACACTAAGTCTTATTGGAACTCTATAACTAATACTGGCAGATTTGTTGTTGTACTTCCAGATAAATATGTTCAAGGACTTGAAGTATCAGAAAATCATTTGATTATAGATACAAAAGAAGATACAGACGCAGAATTAGAAAATAAGATAAAAGAAGATATGCAACATCAATTAGTAAAGGTTGATGAAAATGGAGAAATAAATGACGAATCGTATAGAGTAAACGTAAGAGGTGCAGAAATAGAACAACAAAAAGCAATGGTTGCAATAGTAGTCAGTCTGTTTATGTATATTGCATTTATCTTGATTTCCGCAGTAGGGACAATTTTGGCAGTTCAATCATTGAGCGACTCTACTAAATACAAATATCGCTACCTGACCTTGCGAAGATTAGGAATAAATGATAAGTCGCTATTTAAGACAATCAGAAAACAATTATTGATATTATTTTGTGTCCCTGCAATATCAGCAATATTATGTTCTTTCGTGATGATGTCGTCATTGAATAATGTGTATCAACAAATTTTGGGAGATAAACACCTTTATCTAATGTACTTTGGCTTGAATTTAATTATCTTCTTCCTAATTTATAGTATTTACTGGATAGCAACGTATATCGGTTTCAAACGAAATATCAATGAGGCGAGTTAGATTTTTCTAGCTCTCCTGCTGTGGAATTATTATAATGGTAAATCAAGGGGGTGTTGAAATGAGAATAGCAATTATCGAAGATGATGAAATCACTCGTTTGGAGCTTTCTAAATTATTGAACACACAAGGATATGAAACAGTTTTATTGACTGACTTTGGAAACCTGACAGATGAATTAAAGCAATATTCCATAGAACTGGTTCTGCTTGATATTAACCTGCCGTATGAGAATGGCTATGAAGTATGCAGGAAAATAAAACAAGTCATGCCAGTACCGATTATCTTTGTAACAAGCAGAGATACAAATGCTGACGAATTGAAAAGTATTCAAGTGGGTGGGATTGATTTTATCACAAAGCCATATGATACGCTTATTCTTCTTGAGAAGATCAAGCGTGCATTGCAGTTGTCAAACCCGAGTAATTTCCGTGAGCTTGTCAAAAAAGATTGTACCCTTGATTTACATTTATCCATTTTGAAGTATCAAGAGCAAAGCATTGAACTGACAAGAAATGAATTTCGTATTTTGTACTACTTCTTTATGAACGAAGATAAAGTTATTAGCAAAGAAGAACTATTGGAAAAGCTGTGGAACGACAAATATTATTTAGACGAAAATGTATTACTGGTTAATATGACTCGTCTAAAAAAGAAAATGAAAGAAATCGGTATTGTTCATTTATTGGAAAATATACGAGGAAAGGGTTGGAAACTGTGAGTTTTTTTACATTCTTAGAAGAAAAAATAACAGAGATATTGTTTCAGCTTTTCTTTCTTGCCTTAGTAGCATTTCTCTTGATTTTCTACGGTGTAGATACGCTGTTTGTTGTATCGCTGGTAATTCTGTTCATCAGCATACAAGGGCTTTTTCAATGGTGTTTGTATCGGAAGAAACGTAACGCTTCACAACATATTATTGATTTAGTAGACGGACTGGAAGAAACCTATTATATTGCAGACGTTTTACCAAAGCCAAAAGAATTTCAAAATGAAGCCTATTACTACGCACTAAAAAAAGCCTGCAAATCTATGAATGATGAAATCGGCAAAATCACAGAAGAAAAGCAGGACTATCAAGAATATGTGGAAAGTTTCGTCCATGAAATTAAAATACCGATAGGAGCATTGTCTTTGACGTTTGACAATACAAAAAATTACACATTAAAAAAAGAAACAGACAAAATATTTCAGTTAGTGGAACAAATGCTCTACTATGCAAGAAGCGAAAATACGGAAAAGGACTATTTTGTAAAACAGTTGCAGTTAGACGAAGTGATACATAATGTCATTCTGAAATTCCGTCATTCGCTTATGGAAAGAAAAACAATTATCAATATCCATGACATAGAAAATGTCATTTATACTGATGAAAAATGGCTGACATTCATTCTATCTCAAATCGTGCAAAATGCGATTAAGTATTTTGATAAGCAAGAAAATAAGCTGACGATATACAGTCAAGACAATGGTACAAATATATTACTTGTGGTTGAAGATAATGGTTGTGGAATAAAAGCGTCTGATTTATCCCGTGTATTTGAAAAAGGATTTACGGGTTCAAATAGAAACAAGGCAAATGCAACGGGTATGGGACTGTATCTATCGAAAAAATTATGCGATAGGTTGGGCTTGAAATTGGATATTGCTTCTACGGAAAAAGAATATACAAGACTGACCATTACATTTCCAAAAGGAACAGTTCATAATTTTTCAGAGTAATTTGAAAACCATGCCAACATTGATACGGTGCTTTAAGGGGGCTTGCATTATGGAAAGCTTTAAGTACAATTCTTTGCAATCAAATTCCACCTAATAGCACACTATTAAAAATTGAATATGTTTTAGCTTTAAAGGCTCGTACAGACTATATGTTTTGTGCGGGCTTTTTTCATACCCGAAAAAAATTTAAAAATTTTTCAAAAGAGGTCATTAAATCACACCTTTCATTCCCTATATGGTGCGGAAAGAGGGATAAACACTTTTCAAATCATAGAGGAAAGGGGGTGAGATTGATGAAACCGTCTGACTTCCAGAAAACAGTTCAATGTCGCTTTGAAAGTTGTTTGAAGAAAGTTGTCCGTCATGTTGTAAAGGACTACCAACAAGGATTGAAACGACGAAAAGATAAAGAAATTCCATTCTGTGAACTTCCAGAAATTTTCGTTGAAAATTTTGCTGTGTGGGACGACTACGAAACAGATTATACAATCTTTTCAGTATGTGGCATTGATATTCGTGTCCTTGATGATGGGCTGGCAGAAGCCTTGAAGAAACTTCCAGAAAGAAAGAGAAATACTCTGTTGATGTATTACTTCTTGGAAATGACAGAAAGTGAAATTGCCAACTTGCAAAAGATTACGCAAAGCGGTGTATTTAAAAACCGACATCATGCTTTAGAAACTATGAAAAAAATACTAAAGGAGAAGCAGTAAAATGAAGCAAACATTTAAGAAGCCGTCCTACTATTTGCTTTCGCAGGCAATGGACGGGGACGAAAAAGCGATTGAAAAAATACTGGCATTTTATGACCCGTACATATCAAAGTGCTGTCTGCGTCCACTCTATGATGAATACGGCAATGTTTATATTGTTGTAGATATGGAGTTAAAGGGACTTATCAGAGAAGCACTTATTAAAATGATTTTAGCGTTTGATATTGCCTTAGAAATCGAAGAAGAATAACAAGCAGTAACCGCAGAGCATGATTTGTTCAATCCCCTCTTTCCTGCTCTGCCCCTGCTTTTACATGAAAGCAACACGCTTTCGCCACAGCTCTTTGACAACTGAATAAAGCAGACAGATACGTTTGTGAGATAGCGAGCCACGGGGACTGTACGCCACGACCTTTTCAAAAGAAAGCGAGCGACCCACGCAGTGATCCGAGAGCGACTGTTGGAAAAGTCGTTTTGCCACGACCTATCCTCACAGAATAATGATACGTCCGCATGGTGCGGTTCTGCCCACAAGAATGGGAATAGTTGAGATACTAACGGAGCTTTCCAAAGCCGTCTGCCTGCTTGTAAAAAATGACACACAGTAAAGGGGGTGCATAGATTATGAACAATACTGATGTGCCTATCTGGGAAAAATATACGCTGACGATTGAAGAAGCGTCCAAATACTTCCGCATTGGCGAAAAGAAATTGCGTAAATTAGCCGAAGAAAATATTGACGCTGGCTGGGTTATCGTGAACGGTAACCGTATTCAGATTAAGCGAAAACAATTTGAAAAAATCATAGATACATTGGACGAAATCTAATGTCATTGAGCCGTAGATATGGTATAATAAATATAGCGTATCACGGCTCATTCCATGACGGAAAGGAGCTTTACACTATGTCTAATGTAAAACGAAAAGACAGTAAAAATCGCAATTTGCGTAATGGAGAGAGCCAGCGAAAAGACGGAAGATACGTTTATAAATATACCGATATATACGGAAAGCCACAATTTATCTATTCTTGGAAACTTGTACCGACAGACAAGACACCTGCTGGAAAGCGTGATGATATTTCATTGAGGGAAAAAGAAGCACAGATAAAAAAAGACCTTAACGACGGTATCGACACAGTCGGCGGTAAAATGACAGTCTGCCAGCTCTACGACAAGAAGAACAGCCAAAGAAAGAACATCAAAAGGGCTACTGAAAAAGGACGACAGTATCTTATGAACGCTCTGAAAAACGACCCGTTGGGTATGAGGGCGATTGATACTGTGAAGCAATCGGACGCTAAAGAATGGGCTATCAGAATGAGTGAAAAAGGATATGCCTATAAAACGATTGATAACTATAAGCGTTCCTTGAAAGCGTCATTTTACATGGCGATACAAGACGACTGTATCAGAAAGAACCCGTTTGAATTTAAGCTAAGTGATGTTCTGGAAGATGATACAGAGCCGAAAGTTATCCTTACACCAGAGCAGGAAGAACGCCTGCTTGCCTTTATGGAAAAGGATAAGATTTACAGCAAGTATTATGATGAGGTTGTGCTTCTGCTGGAAACGGGACTTCGTATTTCTGAATTTTGCGGACTGACGACGCATATTGATATGCAGAACAAAATACTCAATATAGACCACCAGTTATTGAAAGACAGCGAAATCGGCTACTATATTGAAACGCCAAAGACCAAAAACGGAAAACGAGAACTTCCATTGACAGAACGGGCTTATCAAGCAATCCAAAGAATACTAAAGAACAGAGGAAAGGCACAACCGCTGATTGTAGGTGGTTACAGCAATTTTCTATTCTTAAACCGTGAGGGCTTGCCTAAGGTTGCAGGAAACTATGAGGGTATGGTGCGAGGATTGATTAAGAAATATAACAAGTATCACACGGACAAGTTACCGAACATCACACCACATTCATTCCGACATACTTATTGTACGAATATGGCAAACAGAGGAATGAACCCAAACACCCTGCAATATCTCATGGGACACGCCAACATAACCATGACACTTGGCTATTATGCACACGGTACATTTCAATCTGCAAAAGCAGAACTGGAAAGACTGGCTTGTTAATATCGGAGCTTATATTTACTACTCATTTACTACTTTTGGTTGCATTTTCATGCTGGTAAATGCCAGCTTATGCAAGGTATCTTCCGAAAAGAAAATACCGATAAAGCCCTAAAATACGGGATATATCGGCATTTACCAACTTATGAAAAGATAATCAGAAATTTAGTAAGTTTTTCATCTAATAATTTGAATTTCGTATACACCGGATCATGATCCGAGTAGCTATATCCGGTATTTACATTTTCATATTCTGTGCATTCAATATTATCGGAAGTAATAAATCCGTCCAGCGTCACCGTGTAGGTCACACCAGGTACATATTCCATATCTGCATTCCGTGCACTGTCCCAGAGAGCATCCTTTTCACTGTCAGAAAGATTGTCCAGGCAGAATGAAAAGTGTTCCGGAAGCTCTTCGCGTGGGAATGGATAAGCCCAGGACTCACAATTTTCTGCATCTTTTTCGGATGCTTTAAGGTCATGGTTGAAATCACCACCGCAAAGTACATAATTACCGGCTTCGTATTCCTTTTCCATATCTGCACTCAGCATACGGATCTGTGCTTCGCGAATCGCATCACTGTTGCCGTAAGCAGACATGTGCAGCAGGAAGATAACCAGTTCCTTCCCGTTATCTACAGGGACTCTGGAAATGCTGTAACAGCGGTCAAGGTCAAAGAACTTGCTGAAGCTTGTCGATATCGGAAAGCTTCTTCTCAGAGAATCCGTAACCGGATATTTGGAGAAAAGAGCAAGTCCAGAACGGCTGCGACCATGCGGCTGTGTGAATGGATAAAAAAGGAATGCAGAATCGTAATTCTGTGCAAATACCGTATTGTAACTTGGAATCGTATCCTTTAAAATTGAATATTCATCTACATGGTAGCTTCGTGTAGAGTTCAGATCAACTTCCTGGATCAGTGCGAAATCCGGATCTTTGGAAGCAACCAGTTCTCCGGCACCCTGAATATCAGATTCGACACTCTCCTTACTTTTTGCCCAGGAAGATTTTCCGCCGTCCATAAAGAAGCTGAAGTCCGGCGTGTAGGCTCCGAAACCAACATTGTAGGTCAGAGCGGAATATTCTTTCTCGGTTGTCAGTGTGTCAGCTGCGGCTGTTCCATCGGAAGTTTTCTCGATCTTCAAAGCCTGATTATCCGGAATGCGGTGATAGCTTGCAAAGAGATAGATCAGATATGCAATCAGCGCAACCAGAATGATAAGCAGGAAGATTCCGAGAACTTTTAATATCTTTTTTATGTTCTTTTTCATAATATCCCCTTTTTGTTTGTTAAATTTCAGATAACTCTATGTAAAATCTAAGTTTACTATAGCATGTCTAAAAGATTATTTCTATAGAATTGAGAAAAGAAAAAAGGCAT
>CAJJTI010000099.1 GCA_905194705.1 uncultured Solobacterium sp.
GATATCAACTAAAATTTTAAAAACAAGATATTCCTCATGTAATTTTAAAAGAAGCACAAACCTCAACAAATTTTAAATAGTCGATTATTCCTGATTCTTTGTTATAATAGAGATGTTAAGTGGGAGAAATAACATGGCAAAGAAAAAAGTAGAAACAGAAAAAGAAACAAAAAAAGCAGCTAAAGCTACTAAATGTACAAAGACTGCTAAGACAGCTAAAACAACTGAAAAGAAGACAACAGCTAAAAAAGCTGCTGTAGTAAAACAAGACAAGCAAAAGTATATGGATGTAATCAATTGGAAGAAGTGGGAAGCTCACCACATGAATTGGTTATATATCGAAATCAATGCTGGTGACTTGAATACTGAAATTGAAACTGGTGTAGCAAATCTTAAAACATGTTGCGAAGCAATTCGTGAATGTATGCTTGAAGGTGATGAATTCATCGAAGAGCCAGCACGTAAGACAGGTGCTTCACTAACAGTTCGCTACTATTGCGATAACTTAAGTGAAGATCGTCGTAAATATTCAGAAGTAAATGCATAAAAAAGGACTGATTTGATTCAGTCCTTTTTTGTGAGAGAAATAGAAATAATAGTGATAAATATCCATTCAGATAAACCATTAATACTCATACATGTTGTAATATAAACAAAATCTAACAAAAATAGAATACAAATAATATTTCTATTGTGGCTATCAAGATAAAATATCGCTATATATTCAAGAATCATAATGCAAAACGATATAACCCCAAAGAATAAATGTATATTTGATGTGACTGGTTCACTCTTGTTATAGGGTGTAAAAAATGTCATTAACATTAAGACTAGTAAGAATAAATTATAAATTAACCATTTTTTTTGCTTGATATAAACAGGTTTTTTGTTATAAAACAAATAAGTTAAAAATAACATACTAGGTAATATACAGAAGCTGGATAATAATTTTGCATTTGTATCATTGATAAGCCCTGTGTAATTGAATTTTATAGGACTGAAAAATATATATGGGATAAATAGGAGTATTGGTATCAGAAATCCTAATACTTGATTGATTTTTTTTGACATATTAGAATTATACCATTGTAAATGAGGTAATTTATGGCGATTAAAGTTGGATATCAAGGTAAAAATGGAACATTTAGTGAAATTGCTGTATTGAAATATTTTGAAAATCAAAAAATAGAACCAATTGGTTTTACTAATTTTATTGATATTTTTAATGCATGCGATAAAGGTGAAATAGACTATGCCCTTGTGCCGGTAGAAAATACAACAACAGGTATTATTTCGAGAACTTATGATTTATTTAAATATCATCATGTTTATGCAGTAGGGGAAATTAATGTACCTATTCGTCAGGATTTAATCGTTGTGCCAGGAACAAAACTTGAAGAAATTACAGAAGTGTACAGTCATCCAGAAGCTCTAAGCCAGTGTCAGATTTTTTTTAGAGAACATCCTTCTATTCGTACGATTGCTTATCAAGATACAGCGAAAAGTGTTCAGTATGTTAAAGAATGCAATGTACATGAGAAAGCTGCTTTAGGAAGTGAAAGAGCTGCCGAATATTATGGTATGGAATCTTTAATCAGCAGTGTTCAGGACAGTAATTCCAACATTACACGTTTTTTATGCATAACAAATAAAAAAGAATTCAGTGATGATGCAAATAAAACGAGCTTAATGATTATTTTAAAGCATCAACCTGGAGAGCTTTATCATATACTTGGGATACTTGCAAAATATAATATCAACTTGTTGAAACTTGAATCTAGACCAATACCAGGACAAATATTCCATTATTGTTTCTATATTGATTTCACAGGTAATATCAATGATCCTTTTACAAAAGATTGCTTAAGAGTAATTAATGAACACAGTGAAAAAGTTCAAGTTTTAGGATGCTATAAAGCTGCTGATGTAGAATTATAAAGAAATGAAAAAACTTTCAGAAATACTTTTGAAATATTTGTAGACAACCATATCTTTTGGGTGTAGATTAATAACTATGAAAAACATAAATAACGCATTTGCGTATTATTACTTTTACTTTAGATAGTCAGGGCTGTTAATGATAGATAATAGCCCATTTCATGTTGAGGTATTATCTATAGGAAAAAGTCTTCAAGCCATATGGATAATGCCATGTGGCTTTTTTATTAGATATGGAGAAAAATATGGAAATTCAAGTAAATACAAATCAAAGAACATATGCAATTCATTTAGAAAAAGGATCTCTTCATAGAGTGAAAGAGATAGTTAAACCAAAAGGTAGAGTATTTATTATCAGTGATGATGGTGTACCTGAAAAATGGAAGAATATTTTACTTGAACAGTTTCCTGAAGCTTCAGTACATATCTTCAAAAATGGTGAAGCTTCAAAAAATATGCAAACATATGAAGAAATATTACGACAAATGCTCGAAAGTAAGCTTTCACGAAAAGATACAGTTATAGCTTTAGGCGGAGGTGTTGTTGGAGATATAGCGGGACTATCTGCTGCGACATATATGAGAGGAATAGAATATATCAACATTCCTACAACAACCTTATCTCAAATAGATTCCAGTATTGGTGGTAAGACAGCGATTGACTTGGCGGGTATAAAAAATTGTGTTGGCTGCTTTTGGCAACCAAGTGCGGTAATTATTGATACCGATATCCTTAGCTCATTATGCAAAAGACAATTTAATAACGGTTTAGCCGAAGCGGTTAAGACAGGTTTGATACTTGATAAAGAGTTATTTGAAATATTCGAAAAAGATGATTATGAGAATTATTTGGAAGAAATTATTGGAAGAAGTTTACTTGCAAAAAAGAAAATTGTTGAGGAAGACGAAAGAGAAAGTGGAAATAGAAAGCTATTGAACTTTGGACATACATATGGACATGCATATGAAAGTTATCACGAATTAGGTAAATATTTGCATGGTGAATGTGTGGCCATGGGCATGATGACAGTAATAAAAAATAAAGAAATAAAAAATCGGTTGGAAAAAGTATTAAAGAAATTATCTCTTCCAGCATGTTGTGATTATGATGATGAACAAATTGTTAATTTAATTCTAAATGATAAAAAAGCAGATCATACACATGTAACAGTTGTACAGGTTGATGAAATTGGTAAAGGCCATTTAGAAGACTGGTCTATTGAAAAAATTAGGAAGGTGTTGGAAAAATGAAAAATGTAATCGGAAAAGAATTAACAATGACTTTATTTGGAGAATCTCATGGTGAAGCAATTGGTTGTGTACTTGACGGTATACCTTCTGGAATCAAGATTGATGAAGACTATATCAATGAAAAAATGAATCAAAGAAAAGCTGTAGGTAAGATTTCAACAGGCAGACACGAGGCAGATGAAGTAAAGTTTCTGACAGGTGTATTTAATAGTTATTCTGAAGGAACACCTATTGCGATTGTTATTCAAAATACTAATGTTCATTCAAAAGATTATTCATCACTATCTAATATTGCTAGACCTTCACATGCTGATTATGCGGCACATATTCGCTATTCAGGATATGAAGATGCAAGGGGTGGCGGACATTTCTCAGGGAGATTAACAGCTTCTATTGTCGCAGCAGGCTCAATTATCAGATTTGCTTTAGAACAAAAAGGAATCATTATTGGAAGTCATATTCTTAATTTACATGGTATTAAAGATAAATCATTTACTGATTTAGAAAAAGAAATTAATGAAGTAAACCATAAGCAATTTCCTGTATTAGATGAAGAAATTGGCAAGCAAATGAAACAAGAAATAGAAAATGCCAGAAATAGACAGGATTCTGTTGGAGGAATCTTAGAAACCGTTATTTCAGGTGTAGAAGCTGGTATTGGTGAACCAACATTCTCCTCGCTTGAAAGTATGTTATCAGAAGCAATGTTCTCAATACCTGCAGTAAAAGGAATTGAGTTTGGAAGTGGATTTGACTTTGCAAATATGTATGGTTCTGAAGCAAATGATGCCTGGATAATACAGGACAACAAAGTGATTACCAAAACGAATCATAATGGTGGTATAAATGGTGGTATTTCAAATGGTATGCCAATTACCTTCAAGACGGTAATTAAACCAACTCCATCTATCAGTTTAGAGCAAGATTCAGTAAATTATGAAACAAAAGAAAATGTTAAATTATCCATTTCTGGTAGACATGATCCAGCGATTATACATCGTGCTAGAGCTGTAGTAGATGCTATGACGGCATTAGTTATCGCTGATGCATATATGATGACTTATGGAAGAAAGTGGTTTGAAAAATGAAAAGATTAGGACTTATTGGTAATCCGTTAGGCCACAGCTGGTCACCGGAAATACATCGCTTTTTTATAAAGCAGGATTATAATTTATTTCCTCTTCAAGAAGATGAACTTGATGCATTTCTTAAAGCGAAGGAATTTGATGGCATAAATGTTACTATTCCATACAAAGAAACAGTAATCCCATATTTAGATGAATTAGATGAAAATGCAAAAGCAATTGGTGCAGTAAATTGTATTGTAAATGATAATGGGATATTAAAAGGATATAACACTGATTATCTTGGTTTTAAACAAATGCTACTCGCTAATGATGTCCCAGTATCTGAAGGGAAAATTGCAATATTAGGGACAGGCGGTGCAAGAAAAGCTTGTGAAAAAGCATTGAAAGATCTTGGGGCAAATACTCTCATCGTTAGCAGAAATCCTGATAGAGGTATTACTTATGAAGAATGTATAGCAAGAGAAAAGGAAATATCAATCATTGTCAATACAACGCCTGTTGGAATGAAACCTGATTATGAAGGTCATCCAATAGATATAAAACAGTTTTCAAACTTAAGAGCAGTTGTAGATATTGTGGCTAATCCAATAGTAACGCGTCTTCAATTTGAGGCGAAAGCACTGGGTATTAAATATCTTGGTGGATTTGAGATGTTAGTTAGACAAGCACTTGAGGCTGATAAATTATTCTTAAAAAAAGAGTTTAGTGAGAAGTTAGTCAAAGATTGTGAAGCAGAAGTATTAAAAGAAAAAAGAAATATTGTATTAATTGGAATGCCAACTTCTGGAAAGACAACAATATCTAAATGTCTTTCAGAAAAATTGGGAAATGCATTAATTGAAATGGATGATGAACTTGTTAAAGAATTTGGCGCTTCTATTCAAGAAGTATTTGCAAAACATGGTGAAGCATATTTTAGAGAAAGAGAAACAGCTTTAGCTAAATCATTACAGACAAAAGAAAAAAGCATTATTTCCTGTGGTGGCGGAATTATCAAAAATGAAGAAAATATGCGCTACTTGAATCAGAATGGTGTTGTTGTTTGGCTAGATAGAAGTGTTGATAAATTGCATGGTACATCTTCTCGACCTTTATCGCAAGATGATGATGCAATACATAAACTATATAACGAACGTAAACATCTATATAAAAAATACGCAGATATACGTATAGAAAATAATGGAACGATAGAAGATACAGTAAATACAATTGTTCGTGTCTTAGGAGGGAATGAAATATGATTATTACATTAGAGAAAGATACACCACAAAATATTATTGATGAAATGATTTTTGGCTTTGAACAACAGGGTTTAAAAGTAAGTTTTATTCAGGGAGTCAATTATAATGTTTTTGGTTTAGTTGGTGATACAACAAGACTTGATGAAAGAATTATTCAGGCTAATGAATGGGTAAGCAATGTTCAACGTGTGCAGGCTCCTTATAAACTGGCAAATAGAATGTTTCATCCTGAAGATACAATTGTTGATGTGGATGGAATTAAAGTTGGTGGTAATGAAAAAATCGCTATTATTGCTGGACCTTGTTCTGTTGAAGGAGAAGATATTGTTCTAGAGATAGCAAAGCAGGTAAAAGAAGCAGGAGCAGTAATGCTGAGAGGTGGAGCATATAAACCACGAACTTCTCCATATGCATTCCAGGGATTAGGGTATGAAGGCATTCTTGACATGGTTAAAGCAAAAGAAAAAACAGGATTACCTATTGTCAGTGAATTAATGAGTGCAGATAAAATCAATGAATTTGTTGAAAATGTTGACTTAATTCAAATTGGTGCTAGAAATATGCAAAACTTTGATTTGTTGAAAGCTGTAGGACGAGTAAATAAACCGATTTTGTTAAAAAGAGGAATGTCCGCAACAATTGAAGATTGGATTATGTCTGCTGAATATATTATGGCTAGTGGCAATCCAAATGTAATTATGTGTGAACGCGGTATTAGAACATTTGAAAAATACACAAGAAATACAATGGATCTGGCGGTTATTCCAATTATCAAAGAAAGAACGCATTTACCAATTATTATTGATCCTTCTCACGCAACGGGAGACTATAAACTAGTTAAAGCAGTTTCTTTAGCGGCTATTGCAGCAGGAGCAGATGGCTTGATTATTGAAAGTCATACACATCCTGAAGCTGCATGGAGTGATGGCAGTCAATCATTAAAACCTGCTAAATTGCAAGATTTAATTCATGAAGGTCGTAAAGTTGCTAATGCTGTAGGGAGAGATATTTAATGGAAGTCTTTATTGCTAAAGGAGAAGAAAAAGATAGTGAGGTCAAAATCCCGACGAGTAAATCTTTATCCCATCGAGCATTATTAGCAGCTAGTTTATGCAACGAAACATCTATTATTGAAGATTTAGTACATAATAAAGATACAGAAGCTACAATACGCGTTTTAAAAAGTCTTGGTGCTACTTTTGTGACAGAAGATAATAAAACAATTGTTCATGGTATTAGCTACATAAATATGAATGCAGATGAAGTACTTGATTGTGGAGAATCAGGAAGTACCCTTAGATTTATGATTCCTTTATTTGGATTAATGAATAAAGAAGTTAAATTTACGGGGCATGGTCGTTTGATGGAAAGACCACAAAGTGTCTATGCGAAAATATTTAATGAGCAGGGATTATTATTTGCACAGGAAGATAGTATTTTAAAAATTAAAGGTCCATTACAAAGCGGACATTATGAAATAAAAGGGAATATTTCTTCACAATTTATTACTGGTTTATTATATGCATTACCATTACTTGATGAAGATTCGGTAATTAAAATACTTCCTCCATATGAATCGAAATCTTATGTGAAGATGACAGAATAT
>CAJJTI010000100.1 GCA_905194705.1 uncultured Solobacterium sp.
ATTCTTATTTTATCCAATAAGATGGATGCAATATATAAGAAGAAAATAAATAAAAGAACTAAGGCTATAAATGTTACTGTTGAATAGTTAAGATATAAGTAACTAATGACATTGTGGTATATATATTGGTTGAAAGCAGGAAAGCAATGGATAAGAAAAGCAGCGAAACTAGAAATTGCTATCCAGTTAATCCATCTTTTTTGAAGTCTTATTTTTGAAAAGAATAATATAAGGTATAGAGAGGCTATAATTGTAAATGGAGAAGTAAACTTAAACATGGTATTTGATAACAT
The DNA here is from genome assembly GCA_905194705.1 of uncultured Solobacterium sp. GTDB lineage: Bacteria > Bacillota_I > Bacilli_A > Erysipelotrichales > Erysipelotrichaceae > Bulleidia. Next base: position 294 of record CAJJTI010000100.1, read on the forward strand.
GTTGATTTGATATTTTTCTCCACAAAACACAAAAGTAGAGGCAAGGAGACAGACTGTAAGAAATATAAGCAAGTCATTTCTTTTTCTTAATGTAGTAAGAGAAGATGGATATAGCTTACAATACCGAGCTATCAGATATAAAATGATGAATGATATTGGTGAGCAACCTTCATTGTAACCTCTTTCTTGTGGGCTTAGCCAACCATAAAAACATTGAGTGATAACTAATAATAGAATGGTGCTCTGCAATTGTTTTTGGGAACAATTGTTTATGAATGAGTTGAGAATAGGAGAAGAAATGTATAAAACAAGGTATGTGGGAACGAACCAATAAGCATCTAAGAAAAATACATGCAAAAGCAGCTTGTAGTTTGTTATTCCGAAGAATGCAAATACAACATACGATATAATTGAAAAGAAAAGCACTTGGAAAATAAGTTCTCCTAACTTGCTGTATTTAAACTTCATTCCATACCAACCTGATAATAGGACAAAAACATCTACACATGTAAATGTAGAATTGGCCAGAAAAATTCTAATGAAGGATTTTAATGGGGTAAATTCAGGGGTGATATGATTCGTGCCATTGAGGGATATAAAGTCAATGTGGAATAGCATTACTAAGAACATTGCTATGATTCTTAGTAATTCCATGTTTGAGTCTCTTTGTTTAGTAATTGTATTCATGTGACTTATTTTTATATAACCATGATGTAATATAAACAGCAGCAAGTATAAATATAAATGGCATGAACGGTGCTTTAAATCTTGTTTCACCATGGATTGCCAGTACAAGCGAAAGTGAGCCACCTATAATTATCATTATAGGAAGGAATGCTTTTTTGTATTCATGTTTCTTTATAAGAAAATAGCCTCCATGTATGGAGAAAATAATCAATAACCAATAATACACTAAATTAATGATAGCAATATATTGAACAGCAGATAAAGATGTAAATCGTTGTAAGATGTTTTTGTATGGTAATGTAACATAGTTATCTTCTGCTTTTTCTTTGACTCTTGAGAATGCGATGATATTGTCCATGTCATTATAATACATATACATTAATCTGCCAGGAATTTTCTTCAAGTATTTAAAAGGGTGTTGTTTAAGCCATTCAATACTTCTTTGTTTCCATATTTCATTACATTCTATAGCACTCTTTTTATCCATGTTTTCTATATAACGGATAGTTCCTTTAGGGTATGGATTAGTACCATATTGTGGTGCAACAGATGGCTCATATGTAGATTCTGCCATGTTAAACCAAAGTGATTCAGCTTGATATAGGAAAAATCCTGTACGATGGTAACATTCTAAACCTACAATTCCGATGAAGAGAATATACCCACTACATAAACTGAAACTTTTTTTTATCCATTTTTTAATAGAGAATTAGTGTTCCCATATAAACTATAGCTACAGGACGAAACCAATTGGCAAGACCGAAAATCAATCCTGCAACAAAAAGATAAAATACTTTCTCTTTTGCGATTGCTATATAGAAGGCACAAAGAGAAAGGCATATCATCGGAATTTCTGATAGAATGGTGGTGCTTTGTCCCCAGTTGTTAGGGTACAGTACGAAAATACTGATAGCAATGATGGCTATTCTGTCTGAAAAAAGTTTTTGTGATATTTTGCCTATTAGGAATGCTGTGATAGCTTTCATAATACACAAGAGAACTAAGAGGGGATATAAAGAATTAAACAGCAATAGTGATAATGCTGTAAGATTAATACTTCCTATGTTCCAAATGAAAGGATACCCTTGGATGAGAGCCATACAAGGATAAAGTTGCTTGTTCTTTATGCAGATTTGGGCAAACTCAATATATCCATCTCCATCATTGGTAGGAGTATAGCCCCAAACAGCTAAGAATAAGATTAATGCGAGGCAATAAAGACCTGTTATCAAGTAAAGAATATTGTTATTTTGATATGTATTTTTTTCCATTTAAAATATAAAGACCGTTATAGTTGGTTTGTACTTTTTGTCCTAAGATGTTATACATTGTATGCTTTTGTTTTGGTATGTTGCTTGAAACATCTTTTATATCAGAAGTTAGTTGTGAAATTTCCTTGTCAAGATATTCTAAGCGTTGCACAATCCAATTGTTGATGTATTCATTTTCAGCTTTAAAATCTAATTTGTTTCCTGCAATGTCTGAGTCATAACTCCATTTATTCTCTTCTCTTGTAGTCGCGCCACAAGAGAAGAGGTATTGGTAATAATTCTGATATCTATCAATAAGATTTTCTTGTTTTAATTCGTTTTGTCGTAAGGTAAAGTATCTTTTATAAACTCTATCTTTAAAATTATCTACATTAAGTTGTAAAAGACGGCAAAAAATATTTAATCCTGATAGTCCTAATTGATGAGTAGGATAAACACTTTCTGGATGTAAAGGTTCATCCGTATAGTATTGGCCTACAGTTGCATCTAAATCCCAAATAGCAGGTGTTAATTTTTTACTCTCAGTCTTGTCATAGACAGCCCAATACATATTTTTTCCTATATTATCTATTCCATTAACAACGTTCAGAAAAATATAATAGTCAATCAGCACAGGCATGTCAAAGTATTCCGCAACTTCTGTACGGAAGGTGTCATCGTCACTTGTAGCTACAAAGTTTATAGCATTCCATAGTGTGCTATAATCTGTAGGACATACATTTTCTATGTCTGGGTATTTTGTTTCAAAGACATTCCATGTTTCATCGTTGTTGTTATATATCCCAGGCTTTTCCCAAAATGTAGCATACCCATAGCCACTTGTTTTCCAAAGCTGTCCATGAAATTCTTGATTGTTTTCATCGTATTTTTTGAGTCTTAACTCTTTTCTATCCATGGATTCTGTCAAGGAATAGATTCCTCTGTATTCATTGTTTAAGATTACTTCTGTTACTTTTCCATTTACACCACTCAAAGCTTTAGGCTCCTTGTCTGAATAATATGGTTTCGTAGCAAAATCATTCCATAATTCTGTTGCTATTCTATTTCTTAATCTAAAAAGATCCACTTGTCCTGCATCTAAAATCCAGTTGTTGTCTTTTCTAAGTCCTAAGAAAGAATAATCTTTACTTTTTCCTTGTGCATCTATTGTTTTTATTTTATAATTTCTTTTATGTTTTCCTTCTGAGTTTGTAGAACCTCCTCTCCATTTTGCTTTGATATTGATGCTTGTCGAAATATCGTCTTCTGGTGTTAAAAGATACATGCTTCCCATGTTGTAATCATATCCAAAAACACCTTGGACATCTAAGATTGGTAGATAAGTAAAACTGATATAGGCATTGATTTTTTCCTCGCCTTTGGATGCAGATAAAGTGTATTGCTTATTTGCAGATATGTGGATGAATGTATAGGTATCAGTAATACTTTCATTATCAATTTTTAAATTTGTCCATAGTGAGTCTGGGTCAAGTGATATGCTTGCTTCATAATCATGTAAAAAAACATTTTGTGGAATAGATACCAAGTAAGTGTTGGTCGTTTTATCGTATGCAGGTCTTTTTCCATTGATGGTAAATTGGGCAAAAGTATTTATTGGTAATAAGCTTATTACCAATAAAATAAATAATTTAAAGAAAAGATATTTACTGTTCATTATCTTATAATTGCAATTTTACAAACTGTTCCTTTACTTCCATCATTTTTTGCTGTTTCTACCATGTATATACCGCTGGCGACTTTTTTGCCTTTTGAATCACATCCATCCCACTTGTAAATGCCACCATTGCTTTTGGCTTGTTTTATAAGAGAGCCATTGGAAGATACAATTTTTATGTCAGCGTCAAGTGATAATCCAATAATGTTTATGTTTCCCGAATAATCAGGTTTGACAGGATTGGGGTATGCCCATACATTATCTTTTGTCATATCTTCATTAATAGCATTATCATCACTTTGGTAAGAACATAAGCCCTTATCTGTACCAAAGAAAACTTCTCCAGTATTTTCATTGATAGCAATGGATTCTATATTGTCTGAAAGTAATTTACTATTAGCTTGTGTAAAATGTGTTAGCTGTGTTATATTATCCGAACTAATGAGATATACACCATTTCCTTTAGTTCCAAACCATTTTCTGTTGGACTTATCGATTACAATAGATGAAATATTTACTCCTTCTAATAAATAATCTGCATAGTTAGTTCCATCATTTCGAGGAACTTTTATTTGTGTACATACTGGTGATTCTTTTCCTACTTCATTGGCTTCTATCATAAAGACTCTGTTAGTTGTTCCTACCCATATATTATGTTCCTTATCTTCTGCGATATGTTGTATAGCTGTACCGCTAATGTTTGTACCATCTTGATTGATGAATGTTTTGTAGGATAATAGAGTGTTAGTTGATGGTTGGTAGCAATACAAAGAAGGAATACTCCAATGATTATTACCAAACCATAATAGATTTCTACTATCGAAAGTAAGATTCTCCAAAGCAGCTAATGTTGTTTTGAGACTTTCATCGTAGAAAACATTGTTATAATGGGATACCCACTTTTTTTCTTTTGTATATTCTATAAGAGATTGATTGTGAGAGGAAAGATTGTTAGTAATCCATAAGTTGCCTTCTTTGTCAAATTTGACGCTTCCAATAATTTGATAGTTTTTGCTCTCCCTGTTAGGAGTAATTATGCTATTATCAGAATTATAGTGTTTGATAAATTTTCCATCAAGAAATTCATATAATCCATTTCTTGCACCAGCAAAAACATGGTTTTTATCTAATGGATCCACATCTAAAGCATTTATATCAACGTAAGATAAGCCTGTTTTTTCAGATATGTTATCGTCATAGATGTTCCAACTATCATTATTCAAAATTTGAATAGTTCCTGGACGGTTAGTTTCTCCACCTGGTCTGTAACCACCTCCACAAGTGTATAATTGGTTATTGATATATTTCATGAACCAAAAATAGTTATATTTCGGGCCGCCAGGATTCAAAGTGCTAACTAATTGCTTGAGTTCGCTCTTATCTTCTTGTACTTTTGTGACATATCCCCCTACTCGATTCCAACTATTTTTGTCAAGTAAGTTGTCTGATAGACTTGCACTATATTTTCCCTTTGATTGGCTATAAGCATAGATGGTGTTTCCATCTATCTCACACCAATTTACTTTAAATCCCAAGTTATAAGTATCGCTAATTTCTGCTTTTTTAACATCGAGTTTCACAATGCCAAAGCCTGTACTAAGGTAAGCAAAGTTTCCGTTCGTATAAATATCATTGACAGTTTTGTCTTTGGTTATGGAAGCATTGTAATAATCAGGTAGATTAGTAACCTCGTAATTATTGATATTCATGAGGTCTATATTGCTGTTGGAATACAATACGACAAGACGTTTAGTACTTTTGTTGTAGGCGATATGCTCTATCTCACAGTCATTGAGATAATCCACCTTGCTAAATGTTTGGATGCTTTGGTCATTCTTGTTATAGACATAGAGACCGTTGGAAGCTTGTACAAAAATAAGATTTCCTGCTTGTTCTATTTCTTGCACATCGTGATAGGACAAGTAGGCTTTCCAGTCACCGATGGCAGCATGGAGGGGAATATTGCAAAAATGCGCAAATAAGATAGTTAATATGATAATTATTTTTTTTTGCATAGTTGTTGCTATAATTCTGATTTTGAGTGATTTTAATTATATAAATAACACAAGATTGTTAGTTTTATTGTATTTATTTGTGGATTTTCATTTTTTATTGTTAACTTTGTCGGCATTATTAATGTCGACTGTCCAATTTGATGTTCCCAACTTTTAAAAGTTTTTATCAGCTATATTGCTGATTATAAGGAACTAAAGTAGAAAAACTATCAGCTATTTGCATTTTGCTGTATCATATGCTTTCAACTAAGGTTGAGTATTGCATATCAAGCACTTAGTGTTTAAAAACAACAAAAAGTGGGTACAATAAATTGGACATCCTATTATTTATGTAGCACATTTTTATGGCAATAATACAAAACTATAAAATCAATCTGGTCATCATGATTACCTATGTATTGATGATGATGATAACTGAATTTTTGGTAATCAATACAAGTAAGTGGTGGGATCCTTTTGTATCTATACCTTTTAATACTCTGTTTTATGTAGCTGTTTCATGGGTGATTTGTCTTTTGGTATCGTTTACTGGAAAAACGATTTCAAAATATATACATGTTCTATTACATGTGGTCATCTTCTCATATACAATATCAAATATATTTCTTAGTGTTGTATTTCATAGACATTGGGATGCTTTTACTTTGCAATTTTTGCGAGAGACCAATCTGCGAGAAGCTACAGAATTTATACAAGGATTTATTTTTGATGTGAAAACACTGCTGTTTGTTTTGCCATCAATTATTTTCTTTGTGGTTGAATATCTGCTTGCTAAGAGGGTATCTTGTGTTCCAGCGTTTCCAAAAAGTAAAAAACTTTGTGCAGCGATGTGCTGTGTTCTATTACTCTTGTTGGGTAATCTTTATTATTTTTCAACAGATTATATCCGAAATTATGAAGTCGTGGCTAAATATCCATCGCCTATTAAACGCAATAATATTTGGACATTTTATCTGTCTATACTCCAATACCGGCATTTTCAGAAAGAGTATGATAGTTGTAAGAATTCTTTGAAAAATTACACAGAACATGCTTGGCGTACAGAAAAAATGCTGATTTTGTACTAATTAGGGTCTGCTGAATTAATTTCGAGTCACAGACAGAGGGTAGCAGACGTAG
>CAJJTI010000101.1 GCA_905194705.1 uncultured Solobacterium sp.
TAAAAAAGCTGGGTTTATATCCTATCGACCCAGATAAAGTGATTTTAAACCCAAGCTTATTCAAGTAAAAATACCACAAGCAACAGGCAGGTATTAATTCCTATAAAACTGTTGCGTTTACTTGAGACGTAAATGCGCCAGTTTTTTTTGTTATGCCTGAATATGTATTTTCAACTATAGATTAACATATATTTATCACAAAAAAAGCTTATAAATCAGTTATTTATATTGAAATACAAGCTTATATTTTGGCTGTTTATTTATTTTGTGTTGCATTTACTTGAAATGTTGCGTTCAAGTTGAAAGTTAAGCATTCATATTTTTTTGTCGCTTTTTAATGATAAAAAAAGAATTCTTGAGCCTCAATTACCTGAGAATCATGAATTCTTTTAGATTATTCTTCAGTATTATCTGTTATATCGCTTCTTTTGATATATACATCTCTTGGTTTAGAACCTTGTGCCGGTCCAATAATCCCTTGTGATTCCAAAATATCTATCATTCTTGCGGCACGGTTATAGCCAATACCAAATCTTCTTTGTAATAGAGATGTGGATGCTTTTTGAACATCGATAACATAATCTTTTACTTCTTTATAAAGAGGATCTTCTTCAGCACTTGCAATAGCTGTATCTTCATTACCTTCAATTCCTTCTAAACGAATAAATGAATCATCATACATAGGAATAGCTTCACTAGATACAAAGTCAGTAATTTTCTTGACTTCATCATCTGTTACATATACACCCTGTACACGTAGTGCATTAGATTCACCTATTGGTAGATACAACATATCACCATTACCAAGTAATCTTTCCGCACCAACATGATCCAAAATTGTACGAGAATCAATACCACTGGATACACTGAAGGCAATACGGCTAGGAATATTAGCTTTAATAATACCTGTAATAACATCAGTAGATGGTCGTTGTGTAGCTACAATCAAATGAATACCTGCAGCTCTAGCAAGTTGCGTAATTCTTTGAATGGAGCTTTCTACATCTTTTCCAGCCACAACCATTAAATCAGCAAGTTCATCAATAATAACTACGATATATGGTAGTGGTTTAGGTTTATTTTCACTTGTATCATTTGCAACTTTTGCATTGTAATCGCCAATATTTTTTACCGCAGCTTTAGCAAACAAGTCATAACGGTCATCCATGATTTTAACAATAACCTTTAAAGCATTGTTTGCCTGCTGAGGGTCATTGATAACTGGACCTATTAAATGCGGAATCTTATGATAAGGTGTAAATTCTACTTTTTTAGGATCAATTAATAACATTTTTACTTCATCTGGTTTTGTACGTAACAGTAATGAAGTAATAATGGAGTTCATACATACTGATTTACCAGAACCGGTAGCACCTGCAATGAGTAAATGAGGCATCTTGTCTAAACGGCAAGTAACACAATTACCAAGCAAATCTTTTCCTAAAAAGATAAGTAACGGTTTAGACTTATCACCTGGGTCAATCTTTGATACTAATTCCTTCATTTTGACTGGTGTTGTCTTGATATTTGGAATTTCAATACCAACAGCGTTATGACCAGGAATTGGTGCTTCTATTCTTACATCTTTTACAGCTAATGACATTTTTATATCATCCGCAAGATTTAATATTTTAGATACTTTTACCCCAACTTCAGGTCGTATTTCAAATTTCGTTACTGCTGGTCCAATGTGGGTATCAATTAATGTTGCTTTTATATCAAAATTACTTAATACCTGGATGAGTAGTTCACCTTTTTCTTTTGCTGCATTAACATTTACATCATCATTTGATCGTGCAGGAACTGGATCTAACAATGTTAGTTTTGGTAAATGATAAATTTTCTTTGGCATTTTTGGTGTTTCGGGCATTTCTACACCAGAATTAGAAGCAGATGTATTAGATACAGGTGTTTCTGTAATAGTATTTGGTACTTCTTCCTCTACTTCAGGTGCAATTGGATCTAATAAATCATCTATATTCATAAATACAGATTTAGACTTTGGTTTTTCTTGAGGAATTTCTTCTTCATTTAAATCTGTATCAACACGAATATCTAAAGGACTGACAGGAGTAGCTGGTTGAGCAATTTTTACTTCTGGCTCTTTTTCATCATCGTCTTTCAAATCAATTGTTAATTGTTTTGGTTCAACTGGTTTATTTTCAATTAATGGAGTAGTTGTAACTGGTTCTTCTTCGTCCTCATCTTCCACAAATTCTTCATCATCTTCATATGAATCCTTTGTCGAAAGATAATCTTTCATTGAGCGATATGCCTGTTTGTATACTTCCAAATTAACTAATAATAAAGCAGACACAATAAATAAAACAACAATGACAACAATTGTGCCTGGTCGATCTACTAGTAATGTCGTAATTGAGAGTAATAAAGCACCTAGTAATCCTCCACCTACGTTTTGAACTGGATCACTTGAAAAATATGCTTTATAGTCACCTACATATTGTTCTAATATTGGAAAACCTAATAATTCTGAATCCGTATCTAAATATGCACAAACAAGTAAAATACCTAATACAAATAAAATTAAAGCAACAGGATTTTTCTTGTTTGTATATCCAGAACGCTTATTTATAATGCCTACAATAATCTGAGCAATAATCAAAAGCATGATGACATAATATAAATTACCAAATAAGAATCTTTGCAGATTATTTAAAAATATACCTACAACACCCATTTGACTATATGCAATCACCGTAACAGCACAAAGGATTACTATCGTAATCCATTGTTTTAGTTCACTTTTTTGTTGTTGCTGTTTTTTGGTCATTCTTCTATTTGTAGTTTTCTTTTTATTTGCCACTAAATAACCTCTCTGGATTTAGTCAACCGTATTTATTTCTACAATTGCAGGTAAAATCATAGGTTTTTTACCTGTTTCTTTCATGACATAACGGCTGATCTTATCTCTTGCTTCCGCTCTGCAGTTCATATTGTCATAAGTACCTGCTTCAGCAGAGGTATTAATGACATTTTCCATAATCTTACCGATTTCTTTGATAATATAATCAGCATCTTTTAAATAGATAACACCACGGCTTTGTACGTCTGGTCCACCAATAATTTGTTTTGTAACGTGATTTACAACCACACCAACAATAATTGCACCATCTGTACTTAATACTTCTCTATCTTTTAATACCATTCCACCAGCATCAAGATTTTCATTACCATTAACGAAAACATCATCTACATCAATAGAATCAAACTTTCTTGCTACTGTACCATCTTCAATAGTCGCAATCTGACCATTATCTAATACGATAATATTATTTGCTGGATAACCCATATCTAAAGCAATATTAGCGTTACTGATTAATTGTCTATATTCACCTTTTACAGGAATGTAATATTGTGGATTAAGAAGGAACAGCATCATTTTTAAGTCTTCAATAGATGCATGCATACTGAAAGCACGTTTTGCATCTACCGCAAAGACATTTGGTGTTTCCTTATATAAGTCATCTTCCATTGAACTTTCTTCTCTTTCAGTACCCGGTACTGCTGGAGAAGCAATAATAACTGTATCACTTGGTCTTAACTGGATAACATTATCTTCATGTGTTGCAATATTATGCATCTTCTTGAAGATTGTTTTTCCATTACCAGCAACTAGTATCAAAGTATTATCTAAGTTATTATCAAAATTCTGTGGAGCTATATCAAGTCCAGCAGGAATACGATAATAACCAAGATTTGCCATATCTTGCATTAGACTGCGTAATTCGTCATCATAAATCATAATTTTACGGTTAAATCTATTTGCAAGCTCAACAAGTTCAATTACACGATATAAGTTTTGGCTGTATGTTGTAACAATAATTCTTCCTTTTGCATCTTCAAAATAAGGTTCAAGAATTTTTGTAATGCGATGTTGAGGAGCACTGTGTCCTTCTCTAGTTGCTCCAACAGATTCTGATAAAAGTGCAAGTACGCCACGTCTACCAATTTCCATGATATCTGTCATATCAAACTTGAACGCATCTGTTTTAGTATCATAATCAACGATAAATTCACTTGTATATACAACATAACCATCTTCTGTACGAATCGCTACACCAAAGCCATCCGCAATAGATTGTGTTGTACCAAATGTTCTAATTTCTGTTTGCCCAATCTTAAATTGGCCATTACGACGTACACGGTGAATTTCGTAATCTTTCAAACCTTCTTTTTTTGCACGACGTTCAAACAGCTTAGCTGTTAATGGTGCCATATATACAGGAACCTTTACTTCTTTTAGCAAGTTAGCTAAAGCTCCAATTACATCATCATGTCCATGAGTAATAAATACGCCTTTAACTCTGTCTGCATTTTCTTTTAGGTATTCAAAATCTGGAATGATCATTTCAATACCTAATTGATCAGCACCAGGATATTTCATACCACACTCTATTGCAAAAATATCATTGCCGTTTTCGACAATATACATATTTTTCCCATCTTCATCTAATCCACCAAGGGCAAATATTCTAATTTTACTCATTTTAAGCTCCTTTTCTTTTTGTCTTTAAAGCTTCACAAAATATTATTCTTTAACTAGTTCGCCATCAAGACTGTAACTCTTCGCATTTATAATTTTAACACGAACTATGTCCCCTGCCAAAACTCCTTTTCCTGTGAAATTAACAAGTTTGTTCTCTTCACTGTATCCTGTTAATACATCTTTGTTCTTTTTTGATGGACCTTCACAAAGAACCTTCAATACTTTACCAACATATTTCTGGTTATTCTCATTTGCATGCATGCCAATGTGTTCATTTAAAATATGTAATCTTTCTTTCTTTTTTTGTTGTGAAATATTATCTTCCATTTTTGCAGCAGGTGTTCCTTCTCTAGGACTGAATACAAATGAATAAGCTAAATCGTATTTACAATAGTCTACTAAGTCTAATGTTTGTTTGAACTGTTCATCTGTTTCACCAGGGAAGCCAACAATTAAGTCCGTTGTAAAAGTAATTTCAGGAATACGTTTTTTCATATCATCAAATAAAGCTTTATAACTTTCAACCGTATATCCACGATTCATTTTCTTTAATATTTCGTTAGACCCACTTTGTACTGGCAAATGAAGTGATTTCATAATATTAGGATATTTTTTCATCGCTTCAATTGTTGTTACACTGTAATCTCTTGGATGAGATGTATAAAAACGAATTCTTTCAATACCTGTTTCAGCACAAGCAGAAAGTAAATCTGTAAAACCATCTTTTTCACCCAGGTCTTTACCATAGGCATTAACGTTTTGACCTAGAAGAATGACTTCTTTACCGCCAGCATTCTTAAAGTCGATAACTTCTTGAATAATATCTTCTTTATATCTGCTTCTTTCTCTACCTCTTGTATAAGGCACAATACAATATGTACAGAATTTATTACAGCCATACATAATATTGATAAATGCTTTATAAGAATTACTTCTTTCTACTGGTAATCCTTCAATAACATTACCTGGAATTGCTTCTACTTCAATTACACGCTCTTGGCTGTTAATTACTTGTTCTAAAAGATATGGTAATCTAGCAATATTATGTGTACCAAACACTAAATCAACTTGTGGATATTTTGCTTTAATTTCCTGTATTACACTTTCTTCCTGTGCCATACAGCCACATACCGCAATAATCTTGTCAGAATTTAATGACTGATGTTTAATATGACCAATTTCGCCAAATACATGATCTTCAGCAGCTTTTCTAATTGCGCAAGTATTGAAGAAAATAACATCCGCACTCATTTCATCTTCAGCTTGTTTAAAACCCATATTTAGCATAAAACCAGTAATAGTTTCGCCATCACGTACATTTGCTTGACAACCATATGTTCTCACAAAAAATGTACGACCTTCTCCTAAACGATTAAAATGTTCATCCAAAGTATAGTTTTCTCTTATAATCGGGCCAGTTAAGCCATTATTCTTTTTAATATTTTCCATAAAAATCTCCTCAAGACATCAAATATTATACAAAAACTATGAAGAAAACAACACATGCAAAAGAAAAAAACTCTACAACTTGATGTCATAGAGTTCTTTCGTTTTGTTAAAACTTATTTTTCACTAATTGCAGATACTGGGCAAGTACCGATGCATGAATGGCAATCAATACATGTTGCTTCGTCGCATTGTGATTTTCCTTCACCATCTAGAGATAGAGCTGTAACTGGGCAAACACCTACACAAGCTCCACATCCGATGCAGACATCTTTATCAACTGTAACTGGCATGTTTAGTCTCCTCCTACTACAGCAATTATAGCATGATTCACTCATTCTTCAATCTTCTGAAAGTGAAACATATGTGAAGAATTTTATATTTTATACTACTCAGCTTTAGCTAGTTCAGCTGCATTTCTTCCAGCAAGACGACCACTTGTTAATGCCCAACCTTGAGCACAACCACCATATGTAACATATGCTTTGTTAGATTCGTTAAGAACTCCTAATGAATCATTACCAACAACATATACGTTTTCTACTGGTGTACCATCTTCTTTTACAAGGTTGATATTTGTATCAACTTCTACACCACCTGTTGTTGAATAAACATAGGCTGCACCTTTAATTGCAATTACTTTTCCACTTGTTGCTCCATGAACATCATTAATCTTGATATCAACACCTAGCTTATCACTTAAATCACTTAAAGAATCAGCGATAACAACATCATTCCATTTTTCTCCAAGAGCTAAAATATCATCAAAGTTTTCAATTGGTGTATTTACTTCTACTGTTCCACCCTGACTTAAGAAACCATTAGCGTTAGATACGAAGTTAGCAATACCATTTTCTTTAATAGAATTGTATTCTTCTTCATTTAATAATACACGAATTTTATCAGCCATGGTCTTCTCCTTTGC
>CAJJTI010000102.1 GCA_905194705.1 uncultured Solobacterium sp.
CGTTGCTAGTTCTAATGCGATTCGTGTAGATCAAGGAAAGCTAGAAACAAAGCTAGAAACAAATCTTCAACGATTAGCCAGTGAATATCAACTGACTTATGAATTTGCTAAGACAAAAGTTTCTGAACTTGATGTAGAAAACGCAAAAGAAGAAGTATTACAGCTACGTGCGGATATTGAAAGACTTGGTAATATCAACATGAACGCTCCAGAAGAATACAGTGAAGTGAATGATCGTTATGAATTCTTGAAGAAACAGATAGAAGAATTAACAAACAGTCGTGAAAAAATATTAAATGCCATTGATGAAATGGATCATGTTATGGTTAAACAATTCAAGGAAATGTTTGACAAGATCAATCATGAATTTAATGATATTTTCTGTTCACTATATGGTGGTGGCAAGGCTAGACTAATACTTGAAGATCCTAGTGATATTTTGAATACTGGTATTGATATTGATGCTCAACCTCCAGGAAAAGCTGTTCAAAACAATATGCTATTTTCGGGGGGTGAAAAGAGTTTAATTGCTTTATGTGTTCTATTTGCAATTTTAAAGGTAAAACCAGTACCACTAGTTATTCTTGATGAAGTTGAAGCTGCCTTAGATCCAGGTAACGTTGAAAGATTTGCGAAATATTTGCATCATTATGTGGACCAGACACAGTTTATTGTGGTTACACATAGACAAGGAACAATGGAAAATGTCAATGTTCTATATGGTGTAACAATGCAGAAGCAAGGTGTAAGCCAGATGCTTAAAGTAGAATTGAGCGATGCTTTAAAAATAGTAGATGACACAAGTAAAAATGGAGGAAATGCATGAGTTTCTTTGATAAATTAAAAAGTGCCTTTGGACATAAGGAAGATAAAGCAATTTATTTATCAGGCTTTAAGAAATCTAATGATTCTTTTGGTAATCAACTAAAAGAAATGAAGCATGAATTTACAGGAATTAATGATTCATTTTTAGAAGATTTAACAGTTGTATTATTAGAAAGTGATGTAGGAATTGAAACTGCGGACTTAATTTGTGAAAAATTAAAAGAAAAAGCAGAAGAGTATCCTTCATTATCTTTTGACTGGGCTATGAGCTTTTTATTAGAAATTATGAAAGAAATCTATGAAGAAGTAGATGACAAGCCTATTGTTTATAATGAAACAGGTACAACAGTAATTCTTTTAGAAGGTGTTAATGGAAGTGGTAAAACAACAACAGCTGCAAAACTAGCGTCAATGTATTTGAAACAAGGTAAAAGTGTTGCCTTTGTGGCTGCTGATACATTTAGAGCAGGTGCAATTGAACAACTTGCTAAATGGAGTGAAAAGCTTGGTATTACATGTATTAAAGGTAGAGAAAATGGTGATCCAAGTGCGGCTATCGTTGATGGATGTCGTTATGCAAAAGAAAACAATATTGATATTTTAATTTGTGATACAGCTGGTAGACTTCAAAACAAGCAGGGTTTAATGGCAGAACTTGAAAAAATGAATCGTGTTTCTGCAAAAGAAATTCCGGGAGCACCACATAATACGTGGTTAGTATTAGACGCTACTACAGGACAAAATGGTTTATCACAAGCAAAAATCTTTAACGAAGCGACCAATCTTTCAGGTATTATTTTAACAAAAATGGATGGCACAGCTAAAGGTGGTATTGTATTACCAATTAAGCATGTATTACAGTTACCAGTATTATTTGTTGGCTTAGGAGAACATCCTGAAGATTTAAGACCATTTGATTTAGATTCTTATTTATATAGTATTTCAGAAGGCTTGGGCGATGCAGGATAAGATCAAGTTAAATACATTACTTGATTATTATGGAAATTTATTAACAGATAAACAGAAAGAAATCTGTGAATATTATTTTCGTGAAGATTTATCCCTTCAAGAAATAGCCGAAATATTGAATATTTCAAGAAGTGGAGTACATGATCAAGTGAAAAGAAGCGAAAATGAGTTAATTCGCTATGAAGATTTGTTGCAATTTGTTAAAAATTCACAAAAAAGAATTAAAATATATGAGGAGATTAAATCTTTAGGTAATACTAAAGTTAATCAATATATAGATATATGCTTAGACACAGAAGGAGGAAATTATGAGTAAAGTTATATCCGTAAATTCAGGTTCATCTTCTTTAAAATTCCAATTATTTGACATGCCTAGTGAAACAGTACTTACTAGCGGTCAAGCTGAAAGAATTGGACAAAAAATGGGAGTATTTACAATTAAAGTAAATGGTAAAAAGAAAGTTCAAGAAGTACCTATTCCAGATCACGCTAAAGCAGTTAAGTTATTACTAGATGCTTTATTAGACAATCATATCGTTGAAAGTCTAGATGAAATTGAAGGTGCAGGACATAGAATTGTGCAAGGTGGTTCTTACTTTGATTCTTCAGTAGTAGTTAATGATGATGTTGTTAACAAGGTTGAAGAATTATCAGAACTAGCTCCATTACATAACCCAGCACACTTAGTATGCTACAAAGCATTCAAGACAGCTTTACCTAAAATTGGACATGTATTTGTATTTGATACAGCATTCCACCAAACAATGACACCAGAATCTTACTTATTCCCAGTACCATATGACTGGTATACACAATACAAGATTCGTCGTTATGGTGCTCATGGTACAAGCCATATGTATGTAAATAGACGGACTGCTGAATTAATGGGACAAGATGTTAATACATTAAATATGATTACTTGTCACTTAGGTAATGGTGCTTCTATTACAGCTATTAAAAATGGTAAATGTGTAAATACATCTATGGGTTTAACACCACTTGGTGGTATTATGATGGGTACTCGTTCAGGCGATATTGACCCAACTGTTGTTTTCTATATGATGAAAAAATTAGAATGTACACCAGATGAAATGGACACATTCTTAAATAAAAGATCAGGTATGTTAGGTGTATCTGGTATCAGTTCTGATGCTCGTGATATTCAACAAGCTGTTGATGCAGGTAATGAAAGAGCTAAGTTAACAGTAGATTTATATACAAATAGAGTAATTAACGTTGTTGGTGGCTACTATATGCAATTAGGTCACGTAGATGCAATTGCATTTACTGCAGGTCTAGGTGAAAATGACGCTCAAATGAGAGAAAGAATCTTAAAAGACCTTGAAGAAGGTATGGGCTTAAGTATTGATTATGAATTGAACAAAACAATTCATGGTAAAGAATGCTTAATTTCTAAACCAGATTCAAAGATTAAAGTATATGTTGTTCCAACAAACGAAGAATTGGTTATCGCTAGAGATACTTGTCGTTTACTAGGTCTTTAATATGGATTGGTCTTTGTTGCTTCAAGAAATTGAAAAATACGATTCTATTGCAATCTATCGTCATGAAAATCCTGATGTGGATGCCTGTGGTTCACAGTTTGGTTTAAAGACCTGGCTAAATAACAACTACCCTGAAAAACATGTTTATGCTTTTGGTGAAGAAGTTTGTACTCAACGATACTTTCCAGAAAATGACATTGAAGAAGAGGATATTGTAAAAAACTGTTTAGCTATTTCTTTAGATACAGCAAATGAACCAAGAATGGATGGTAAATATTTTAATGTCGCCAAGAAAAAGATTAAAATTGATCATCATCCTAATAGAGAACCTTATGGTGATTTAGAATTTGTAGATCCAAAATATGCAGCAACTTGTGAGATACTTACTGAATTCTTCAGCAGTTGTAAAAATCAAATTATCAGTAAAGAAACAGCTGAATATTTATATTCAGGTTTATTAACAGATACATTATGTTTTAGAACAACAAATACAACTTCAAATTCACTAAAAATGGCATCTATTCTTACTTCTTATGACTTAAATATCGCAGAATTAAATCGCACTTTATTTGATCAGTCTTTAGAAGATTTTGCTTTTGGAACATATATCAGAAAGAATGTTGATTTAATCAATGATAAATTAGCTTATGCTATTCTTTCTAGAGATGTATTAGAAGATTACCATATAGATGCAAGTCGAGCTAGATCAATGATTGACGAATTAGGTCATGTTAAAGAATTTGAAATTTGGATTATTTTTACAGAAGAAATGATAGGTGATGAAGTAAAATACAGCGCTTCATTAAGATCGAAAACCATTCCTGTAAACGATGTTGCTCAAATGTTTGGCGGGGGCGGTCATATAAACGCTTCTGGTATTAAAAACTTAAACTACAGTCAAGTTATTGAAATTCTAGAAATATTTAAACAACGTATTTAAAATAGCTTGTAAATGTTTATAAATGGAGGAATCTGTAATATGAATAAAAAAGTGTTGGCAGAGGTAATTGCTGAAAAATTTGATTTAACTAAAGTAAAGTCAAATGAAATCGTTGATACTGTTTTTGAATCAATGGTTGATGCATTAGCTGATGGACAAAAAGTTGAAATTAGTGGTTTTGGCAAGTTTGAAGTGAAAACTCGTGCTGCCCGTACTGGTATTAACCCACAGACTAAAGAAACTATCGAAATTCCTGCAAGCAATACACCAGGTTTCAAAGCTTCAAAGAACTTAAAAGATAGAGTAAAATAAATATAAATGAGGAGATATCTTTTTGGTATCTTCTTATTTTATACAAAGAAAGGAAATATTTTAATGAAAAATTATGCTTTAGTAGAATTACATTGTCATTTAGATGGTTCATTATACTTACCATGGGCTTATGAAACAGCAAAAAAAGAGAAACTAATTGACTCAAACTGGACATTTGAAGATTATTATAATGAATTTTATAAAATCGATTATGTTAAAACAAGTGAAGAAGCAATCAAATGCTTTGACTTTCCTCTACTTGTTTTACAAAATGAAGAAAATATTACATATGCTGTATATAACCATGCTAAAAGACTTGCTGAACAAGGCTTATTGTATGCTGAAATTCGCTTTGCTACACAACTTCATACTCGTCGTGGACTAACTCAAGATCAAGTTCTTTCTGCTGCTTGTAAGGGCGTAGAAATGGCTAATAGAGACTTTCCTACACTTACTGTTCAACTGATTAACTGTTTGATGCATGCAGGAACAAGTGCAAAAGATAATGAATCTGAAAATATGGAAGCAGTTGAAGTAACGAAAAAATATCTTGGTAAAGGTGTAGCTGCTTTAGATTTAGCAGGATACGAAAATACAGGTGATTTTCTGCTTTATAAACCATTATTTGATTTAGCAAATAAATATGGTATTCCTTATACAATTCATGCTGGTGAAATGGGTGAAGGCAAACATATACTTGATGCGATTGAAATGGGTGCATATCGTATAGGACATGGTATTAATGCTATTCAAGATGAATCTTATATGAAAGCTATAGTAGATAAGCAAATACCATTAGAAGTTTGTGTTTCTTCTAACTGTGGTAAAGAAAGAAACTATGCAGCTCATCCAATAAGAACATTAATTAAAGCAGGTGCTAAAGTCACAATCAATACTGATAATATGTCTTATTCAAGAACTACATTATTAAATGAACATAGACAACTTCAAGCTATCGGTTTAACTGAAGAAGACTTATACAAATGCACATTAAATGCTATTGATGGTGCATTCTGTTCCAAAGAATTAAAAGAAAAGCTAAAAGAAAAAGTTAATGCAATTCATTCTGAAGCATAGTTTTTAATCTTATTTAATAAATTTACACCATATTCGGTATTTTTTGGATCAAATGATGCATAAGATACTACTAAAGTTTTTGTATCTAATTTATCATGCAAAAAATGGGATAAGGTGTAAATTTTTATTTTGTTTTCTGAAGCAATTTTTTCGACAATTTTATCACTTATGTTATATGGATATTTAATAAGTAACTGTAGGCCTAAATCAGCTTCTTTAATTGTTAATTCTTCGTAAATTTCAGCCGTTTTGATTTCAGATAAAAATATATTTCGAATATCTTTATATATTTTTTTCTTGCGATTTAAATGTCTTTCATAACTTCCACTTTGAATAAATTTAGATAAAACTAATTGATCGTATACTGGCACAGCACAATTCAAAATAGACATTTTCTGTATATATGATGAAACTAGTCTTTTAGGAAGAATCATATAGGCAATGCGAAAAGAAGGATTTAATGTAACAGAAAAAGTATTTAAATAGATTACATTATTATCATCAAGTGAAAATAAAGGATTAATCAGTTTTCCTTTTAAACGTAGTTCCACATCATAGTCATCTTCGATAATAAAAGCATTTTTTTCTTTTGCCCATTTAAGCAGTTCATATCTTCTTGATATAGGCATAGTAATACCAGTAGGGTAGTGATGATTTGTAGAAACATGTACTAAATCAATTTCTTTCTGATAAAGTATATTCATATTTATGCCTTTATCATCAAGGGGAATATAGTCGAAATTTACATCATTTAACTGATAGATTTTAGATATATTTAAATAGCTTGGATCTTCTACAGCATATTTTTTTTCTCTTCCAAAATAGTTGATTAGTAGACTGTATAAATTTTCACTTCCTGAACCAATAATAACCTGACTGCTTGAAACATTCATCGCTAAATTCTCATTCACATAACTTGCAATAGTTTGTCTTAGTTCTAGTAAACCATTAGAAGGACATTTATTTAACAATATTTCAGCGTCATTTGTAAGAATATTGCGACCTATTTTTTGCCATACACTAAAAGGAAAAGATTCGATGCCAGTATATGTATTGATAAAATTAAAAATATAATCGGGCTTTATTTCTACTAATTCTTCTTCAGGTATAGAAACAGCTTTCTTTTCAATTTCTAAAACATTAATATAAAAACCTGATTTTTCTTTACTGTAAATATAACCTTCAGAAACCAGCTGATTATATGCATTTTCAACAGTTATTATAGAA
>CAJJTI010000103.1 GCA_905194705.1 uncultured Solobacterium sp.
AGAAGAGTACTACGTAGAGCTGTACGTTATGGTATTAAACTTGGCATCGCTGACAGCTTCATGTATAAACTTGTACAAGTAGTAGCTGACAACATGAAAGCATATTACCCATATGTTGAAGATAAAGTAGCTTTAATTTCTAAACTTGTTAAAACAGAAGAAGAAAGTTTCCATACAACTTTAGCAAATGGTGAAAACTTGTTGAATACTGCTTTAAAAGAACATGCAGACACAAAACAGTTACCTGGTAATGTTGTATTTAAACTATATGACACTTATGGATTCCCTAAAGAATTAACAATTGAAATTGCTGAAGATGCAGGTTATACAGTTGATTTAGAAGGATTCAATGCAGAAATGCAGGCACAGAAACAAAGAGCTCGTGATGCTAGAAGTGCTGAACAATCTATGGGATCTCAATCTAAAGCTTTAATGGATTTTGTTAAACCTTCTACATTTGTTGGCTATACAGAAAAGACAAATATCGGTCACGTTATTGGCTTATTTAAAGATGGCGAAGAAATTGATGAAATCAGAGAATCAGGAGAAGTTATTCTTGATGAAACATGCTTCTATGCTGAAAGTGGTGGACAGATTTACGATACAGGTATCATTTCTAATGGAAACATGGTCGCAAAAGTTACTAAAGTTAAGAAAGCACCTCATGGTCAGGCATTACACCATATTGAAATGGTAAGCGGTACTATTTCTATGGGTGATGAAGTAACTTGTACATATGACTATGAAAGAAGAGAAAAGACACGTGCAAATCACTCCTCATTACACTTGTTGCAGGCAGCTCTACGTGAGATTGTAGGTGATCATATTGCTCAGGCTGGTTCATTCAATGGTCCAGATTATGGTCGTTTTGACTTTACTCACTATGAGAAACTAACTGAAGAACAACTACATCAAATTGAAAGCAGAGTTAATGAAATGATTGCAGCTAATGTTAGTGTTACCACTGAAGTAATGGCTATTGAAGATGCTAAGAAGTCTGGTGCTATTGCTTTATTTGATGAAAAGTATGGCGATACAGTTAGAGTTGTATCTATGGGTGAATATTCTAAAGAATTCTGTGGTGGTACACATGTAAATAACACAGGTGATTTAGGTGTATTCAAAATTGTAAGTGAAGAATCTATTGGTTCTGGTGTAAGAAGAATTACTTCTTTAACAAAGTTAGAAGCATATAAAGCATTCAAGGAAGAAGAAGATTATTTAATAGCTTGCTCTAGAATTTTAAAAAATAACAATCCAATGATTCTTCAAGAAAAATTAAATCAATTACTTGAAGAAAATGCACAGTTAAAGAAAGAAAATGAACAGGCTAAACAAAAAGCATTACAGGCTGAAGCTGATGCAGTCATACAAAGAAGTGAATCATTAAATGGCTTCAATGTATTATTTATGGAAGTAAATAATGTTGATGGCAACTTGAAAGAATATGCAGAAACATTAAGAAATAAACTTGAAGATTCTATCGTATTCTTAACTTCAAACGCAAATGATAAATTAACATTTGTTTGTGCATGCAGTAAAAAGGCTGTTAATGCAGGAATTAAAGCTGGTGATTTAGTAAAGAAGGCTGCTGAAGTAACTAATGGTAAAGGCGGCGGTAGACCTGACATTGCTCAAGCCGGTGGTAAGGATTTAGATAAAGTTTCTGAAGCTGTTAATCTAGTGAAAGATATAATAAAAAATGCCTAACTCCTTTTAATAAAAAAAAGAATGGTTTACAATAATTAGTATAAGGCGGTGAGTTTTATGACAAGAAAAGATATTTCACCTACAGTAAGTTTTGATGCTGATCAAGTTAGACGCGATAATATTCGTCAAGTTTTGTTTTTGGTACAGGATGCATTAGAAGAAAGAGGATATAACGCTATCAATCAATTGGCTGGTTATTTAATTTCAAACGATCCTGCTTATATCTCAAGCCATAAAAATGCTCGTAGTATTATTCAAAGTGTTGAAAGACATGAAATTATTGAAGAACTAGTTCGTTTTTATCTTGAGGAAAATCAAAAGTGAAATATATCGGTTTAGATCTTGGCAGTGTTACTTGTGGAATCAGTATTAGTGAAACAGGGTTAATCGCCCAGACTGTTGAAACACTTCGTTTTCCAAAAGATGATTATGATGTTGCCATTGATAAAGTAAAAGAAGTTATAGCAAGAGAAAAACCAGATGTCATTGTTTTAGGATACCCACTATTAGAAAATGGTGACGTAGGACCTAGAGCAATGATCTCTGAGGATTTTGCTAAATACTTACGTGAAGAGACTGGACTTCCAGTTTATTTGCAGGATGAAAGAAATACAACACAAGAATCGGAAGCGATTCTTTTAGAAGCGGATGTTTCTAGAAAAAAAAGAAAAAAAGTGATTGACCAGTTAGCCGCTGCAAGGATATTGCAGTACTATCTGGACAAAAATAAATAAAAAGCGGTGATACCGCTTTTGTTATGAGGAGTATTTTTATGATTGGTGATCAAAATATTTTATTTATTACAGATGAAGAAGGTAATGAAATTCAAATGGAGATTCTTTTGACTTTTGTTGATCCAGATACTGAAAAACAATATGTATTATTTAAAGAACCAGAATCAGATAATGAAAATGTATTTGCATATGAATACGATGATGAAGGCAACTTAAATGAAATTGAAGATCCAAAAGTATTTGAAATGTGTGAGGAAGTATTATCTGCATATTTAGATGAGGATGCATTAAATGGCTAAAAAGCAAAAGAAGAAGCGTAAGTTACGTGTTGGAAGAGTAATTCTTCTTTTCGTAATATTATTAGCGATTATTCTTGGTATTTTTTCTTTAAGATATTCCAAGGCTCAAAAACCTGTAAGTTCTAAAGATGAAGAGGTTATTTTTACTGTAGAAAGTGGTTTATCCGGTAAAGCAGTATTACAAAGTCTAAAAAATGAAGGTTTAATTCGTGATTCTTCTTTAGGCTATTTATATGCAAAAAATAATCATCTAACTAATATTAAAGCTGGTGATTATACATTAAATAAAAATATGGATTTGAAAACCATTCTATCTACGATAAATGATGCAAGTAAGGCAATATCTTATGATGTATCAGTTACGATAGTTGAAGGGGATTGGGCAAAACATATCGCTGATAAAATATCTCTTGTAACGAATGTTTCATCTGATGAATTACTTTCTTTATGGAACAATGAAGACTATATTCGTTCTATTATGGATAAATATCCATTTTTAACGGATGAGATTTTTAATGAAAATATTCGTATTAAATTAGAAGGTTATCTAGCACCTAATACATATAGTTTCTTTAAAGAAACTACAGCAGAAGATGTTACTGAAAAAATATTAAATGAATCGCTTTCAATCTATAACAAATACGAAAAAGAAATAAAAAAGAGCAGCTTAAGTATTCATGAAATTTATACTCTTGCAAGCATTGTTCAATATGAATCCGGAAAAATTGATGATATGAAGAAAATAGCTGAAGTGTTCTATAATCGAATGAAAATAGGTATGCCTTTACAATCAAGTGTTACGGTATGTTATGCCTTAGATATTAATAAAAATGATAACTGGATGGCTTGTGAAGTAAATCCAAATTATGACTCTTTATATAACACTTATAAATATCAGGGATTACCTCCTGGACCTATTCAAAATCCAGGAGAAGATGCAATTAATGCTGTATTAAATCCGGATTCTAACGATTATATATACTTCATGGCCGACGTTTATGGTGATGAAACTGTATATTATGCAAAAACATATGCTGAACATGAAGCAAATGTTAACAGGTTTTTAAAATGATTGAATCTACGTTAGTTTATTTAATTCAGAATGATTATTGGTTAATGCTATTGAGAAACAAAAAAACAAATGACATTAATCAAAATAAATGGATTGGTGTAGGCGGTAAAAAAGAAAAAAATGAAACTATTGAAGAATGTGCAATTCGTGAAACTTTTGAAGAAACAGGATTAAAAATTCAGTCACTTCAATATCATGGTTTAGTACGATTTGATTATGAAAAGGCAGAATCTGAAAAGATATATGTATATACATCAAATGATTTTACGGGTGTAATACATGAATGTAACGAAGGTACATTATCCTGGATAAAACGAGAAGATATTCTGAGCTTGAATTTATGGCAGGGGGATAAACTCTTCTTAAATCATTTATTTCATTATTTTAATGATTTGTTTTGTTTACATTTAGTTTATGATAAAGATGACAGTTTAATACATTATGATTGGGAGAAATAAACATGAATAAACCTATTATTATTGGTATTGCTGGAGGCAGTGCTTCTGGTAAAACATCTATTGCTAACAAGTTAAGAGATACGTTCAGTGATGAAAAATCAGTTTTAATTATCCGTCAGGATGATTACTACAAAGATCAATCACATATGCCTATGGAAGAACGTTATAAGACAAATTATGATCATCCATTTGCATTTGATAATGAATATATGATTGAACAGTTAAATGAACTGATGGCTGGTAAAGTTATTCAAAAGCCAGTTTATGACTTTGTAGAACATACAAGAAGTAAAATTACGGAAACTTGTTATCCTGCAGATGTTATTATTCTTGAAGGCTTATTTGTTTTAGAAAATGAAGATTTAAGAAAGTTGTTAAATATCAAAGTGTTTGTTGAAACAGACGCAGATATTCGCTTTATTAGAAGACTGTTAAGAGATGTCAAAGAAAGAGGTAGAACACTTGAATCTGTAGTTGATCAGTATGTTAATACAGTACGTGTTATGCATGAAGCATTTATTGAACCAACAAAAAGATATGCAGATGTTATTATCCCAGAAGGCGGCAGTAATACAGTCGCTATTGACCTTTTAACAACAAAAATTAGTAGCATCATTCACCACACAATGTTATAATCTTAAACGCGAATACAAGGAGTAAATTCATGGCAGAAGAAAAAATATATGTAACCGAAGAAGGTCTTAAAAAATTACAAGATGAATACCAGAATCTTGTTCACGTTGTTCGTGAAGAAGTTAAAGCTGAATTAAAAGAAGCTAGATCTCTTGGTGACCTTTCAGAAAACGCAGACTATGATGCTGCAAGAGATAAACAAGCTCAAGTTGAATCACGTATTTCTGAACTTGAAAATATGCTTTCTCATATCGAAATTATCGATACAAAGAAAAGTGGAAGTAAGACAGTTCAAATCGGTTCAACAGTAGAAATTGAATTTTTAGATACTCAAGAAACAAGTACTTATTCAATTGTTGGTAGTACTGAAGCAGATCCATTAAATGGAAAGCTGTCTAACGAAACACCACTTGCTCAAGCTATTCTTAATAAAAAAGTTGGTGCTACAGTAACTGTAAATGTTAAAAAACCTTATAAAGTTATTATTGTAAAAGTTAAATAATTTTTGAGGATTTTTAATAAAAATTCGTATCTAATAAGTAGGAGGTAAATCTTTTGAAACTTCTACTTATTTTTATTTTGTTTTTATCATTAGTTAAAACAATGCGCTTTTCTGTTTATCCAATAGTTAAATCACGCAATAAAATGATACATGTTTCAATTTCTGGATGTATTTATAAACCGGGAGTATATGATGTCAAAGTATATTCTACTTTAGAAGAATTATTATCTAAAGCTGATCTAAAAGAGAATTGTGATACATCTATGTATAATTTATCTTTACCACTAAAAGATGGTGATGATATTTATATACCGACATTAACTGAAGAAACAGAAATTAAAATTTCTCTGAATTCTTCTACAGTGAAAGAGTTATGTTTATTACCTGGAATTGGTGAAAAAACAGCAGAGAGAATCGTAGAATATCGTAATGAGAATGGTTTTTTTCAAAATATAGAAGATATTCAATACGTTTCAGGTATTGGAGAAGCTAAATTTCAAAAGATTAAAGATTTAATATGTCTTTAAAATACTCTTTTTTTCTAAGTATTTGTTTGTATCTATTTTTATTACTTTATCAGTTTAATTTTTTTCTTGCTTTTATCTTTATTTCAATTTTAGTGATTTTAAAAACGAAAGATTTTAAGGTATTTTTCTTCATTTTCTCTTTGTTTTATTTTGTTGTAAATCCAACAAAACCAACTTTACCGACTTTTCATGAAGGTAAAGTAATAGAAATTAAAGAAAACTATATTATTGTAAAAAATAAACAAGAAAAAGTTCTTTTATATACTCATGCTGGTGTTATTTACGACGAAATGGTTTCCTACGAAGGAGAATATCAGAAAATAGAAAGCGATAAAGGATTCTATATATTTAACTTTAAGCAATATATGAATAGTAATGGTGTGTATTATTCATGTTATCCTGTTGAATTACATAGAATTAATGAGAGTCATTCATTACGATCAAAAGTATTAAAAAGAATAAATACATTTGATGAAGAAAGAAGTGCTTATTTAAAAAAGATTATTTTTAATATCCATCGTGAAGAGTTCAATACATTGGAAATATTTACAAATAATGGCTTATCTTTAACAGCACTTTTATATTTTATTCGTTTTATTTTGGAAAAAATAATTAGGGAAAAAACATTGAATAATTTATTATTATCTCTTAATTTCTTTTTATGTATTTTTTATCATTTTCCTTTTGTACTTGTTCAATATTTTATCTTTCAGCTTTTACGCTATTTTCATTTGAATCATCGTACTTCTTTCGGGGTAGGATATCTTATTGTGATGTATTTATATCCTTCTTCTATTACGAAAATTTCATTTATCATACCATTGATTTATAGAATTTCAGGCATTGCAAAAGAAAAAC
>CAJJTI010000104.1 GCA_905194705.1 uncultured Solobacterium sp.
GTAAGAATATGTTCTAGTTCTTCTCTTGATAAGTCTTTTAAGATTTCATAAGCAGGTCTACCTGCTTTAGGATTAAGTCTTAGGTCTAATGGGCCATTTTTCTTATATGAGAATCCTCTTTCTGGATTATCAATCTGCATAGAAGATACTCCTAAATCAGCTAAGACAAAATCAAATGGTCCATACTTCTCACTGACTTGATCAATGTTTCTAAAGTTGGTCAAAATAGGAGTAAAGATGTCTTCTCCATAACCTTTATTTCTTAGTCTCTCTGTTGTTTTTTCTATTTCGATAGTATCGATGTCTAATCCATAAAGGTGTCCCTGCCCTTCTAATTTTTCCATCATTTTAGAAGAATGTCCTCCATATCCCAGAGTACAATCTAAACCAATCTGTCCTGGCTGAATATCTAAGAATTCTAGTATTTCATCTACCATGATAGAAATATGCATACCTGCTGGTGTACTTCCTTTTGAAATAACCTTTTCTATTGTTTCAGGATATAATTCTGGATTAAGTTCTTTATACTTCTCAGAGAAATTTTTAGGGTGTGTACCTTTATATCTTTTTCTTCTTTTATGTACCTGTTCAGTCATGTTTATACCTCATTTCATCTACTATATTAACGAAAATAGAGACAATAAACAAGTCAGATAAAACTCTGTATATACTGGATTGTTCCCTCTTACCTTCACAATATATAATAAAAGTAGTGTATTCGCTATTTGTGGGGTGTTGTTGTTTCATGCTTTATTTTATAGTTTTCATGAAAGGAGAAATATTTATGGATACAAAAAAGATAGGAAAGTTCATTTCTGAGAATAGAAAAAGAAAAGGTCTCACTCAAGAACAACTAGGAAATATATTAGGTGTCAGTAATAAGACTATCTCTAGATGGGAAAACGGTAACTATATGCCTGATTTGTCTTTACTGATTCCGTTAAGTGAAACTTTGGACATTTCTTTAAATGAACTGCTCAATGGGAAATATATAACGGAGGATAAAATCATGGAAACAACAGAAAAGAGCTTAAAGAATACAATTAATTATAGTAAGAATATGCTTGTACAAGAGAAAAGAAAGATTTCTATTGGTATTATGATTTTTGGCGCATTTCTATGTTTTGCTGCATTTGCGATATTAGATAAGGAAAGCAGCTGGTGCTGTATTTACTCTATTGTAGGTATTATAGTATTTGTTTATGGGTTATCAAGAGAGTTGAAGAGAAATAGATTATTAATAAGTAGTGGAGTATTTGTTGCAATATTATGTGGATTTATGTTGATGGATTATGTAGGTGTTATAACTTCTCATAGACCCCCTATCTATGTTTATATGATCAAGACTTCTAATGTGACAACCTACTACAACCCATTCTATAATGTTGAATAACTAAATAGACTTGGGGTTTACTTAAGCTTTGAAAAAGTCAGGGGTGTGAACTCCTGGCTTTGCTTTTATGCTGTAAACTTTTTAGGGGCAGTTTTCTGCCATCTATTTTGTTTATTTCATAAATCATTTATCATGTTCTTAAGGTCAATAAATCTATAGAAAGAAAAAAAGGATAAGCATCGAAGTTTGGCCACCGAAATGCTTATCCTGTCCAATAAGAACACTATGATAATAATAAAACTTTCATCTAAAATCAAGCATATTACTGAAAATCAGTATAAAAAGATTATTCAATCCCTGAACTTCAATGAACTGTCATGCCCTAAATGTAATTCCAAAGGTCTCCGTGCACATGCATCTTATAGTCGCTATGTTGATTTCTTTAAACGCAGTCATAAAGTCACAATACAAAGATTAAGATGTCCTGAATGCGGATCTACTCATGCAGTTCTTATTGAAGATATGATTCCCTATTCCATTGCTTCTTATAGCTTGATTGTTGCGGTTATAGCTGACATGGACTTTCTTGAATCTTCTCATGCTGCTTATCTTAAAGATAAGTATCTGACTTATCCCTTTGATTATGATTTCTTCTGTAAATTGAATATCAGAAAAAATCACCTTAATTTTTTTATGCTGTTTCACATAACTTTTATATAGTACAGCTCTTTTTGTTGATATTCTTTCCTTATAAAAACGAAAGGAGCTGTACTATACATGAAAACTAGTAATAATTCTCCAGCTGACAATGACGTCGCTAAAAACGATACCCCTAATGCGCTCATTTCCGATACTGATCTGTTAAAATTCTTTAATCTGGAAAGGGAGAACGTTCAAGATTTCTCCATCACCCGAAGGAAAGACGGAATGTACGTCAATATCACGCTTAATAAGACCTGGGTTCAGTGCCCCGTATGCGGGCATATGACAAGCAGGGTGAAGGACTACACGGATAAGAAGATAACCCATTCCGTTATGACCACCGCCAACTGCTATATCATCTATCATGCAAGAAGGTACCAGTGTCCTCACTGCAAGAAGACATTCTATGAAAATAACCCCTTCACTTTTGGAGGAAGACTCTCTGTTGCTACTGTATTCAATGTTCTCAGAGATCTCAAGGCTCCAAATGCAACATTCACAGATGTCGGCAAAAGATACGGCATATCCACTACATCTGTTATTAATATTTTCGACAGACATGTCCACATCTCCAGAAGACAGCTTCCTGAATGCCTGGCTCTGGATGAAGTATACGCCTTCAAGTCTCATGACAGTGATTATGTATGTGTAATCATGGATTACCTGGACAAGAAAATTGTGGATGTACTTCCATCCAGACGCAAGTATGATCTGCTTAATTATTTCATGCTCATTCCACTGGAGGAGCGTAAGAAAGTAAAATATGTCTCATTTGATATGTGGGAGACATATCGAATAGTCGTAAAACATGTTTTTCCCGATGCATGTTGTATAACCGACCACTTTCACGTAATCCAGGAATTAACTCGCAGGGTTGATAGAGTAAGAATTCGTGTTCAGAACAGATTCAGAAAGACTATTAACACCCTTAAGCCAAAGAAAAACAATAAAACTATAACCTCCGAAGAACTAATAGAACTCGAAGAAGCATCCAGATACTATTATGTATTAAAAAAATTCAATTGGCTGCTTGCTTCAACCAACAAGAAAATACTAGATGTCAACGTTGAAAGAAGATTCAATCATAGACTGAATAGATATCTCAATTACAGTGAAATACTAGCTTATATGCTGGCTATTGATGATGAACTTGAGGAAGCATTCTATCTAAGGAATGATGTTACCTATTTCTATGATCACTGCACTTATGACACTGCAAAGAAACAGCTTGAGAAGATTATAATTGATTTCAGAAGCAGCACTGTTGCAGAAATGAGTCCGTTTGCGAATACTCTTACTAACTGGAAAAGAGAGATCATCAACAGCTTCATAATTGTGGATGACAAGGCAAACAGAAAGATGAACACTGCCATCGTTGAAAACAGAAACAAGTCCATCAAGCTCCTCAAACATGCCTCAAACGGCTATCTGAACTGGGAGAGATTTCGCAATCGTATCCTTTATACATTAAACGAGGATACAACCTTCTATTACACAAGTATCAGAAAGGATGGTAAATAATATGAGTAAGGTATTTAAACTTATTGTTGATGAGAGTAATGAACCATTAATACTTGAGGAAGATGAAGTTTTAGAGGACATTCTTAATCATCTGGAGTCTATCTCTCAACGCATTGATGATATTCAGTATTCTCTAATAAAAAATAACGATGAAGACTCATCGTTAGATTTAGATATTTCTGAAATAGACTTCTAGAACATAAAAAAGTATGGGGTGAGCATCACCCCATACTACGTGATAATTAAAATTTGGGAAACCCCTAGTTATTTTAAATTACCATAATGTTTATAGAATCAACAAGAACACACCTAATGAGTATTATATTGTAGATAGCGCAAAGAAATATACAGAAGATACTGTTCCTACAACTGTATTTAACAGACCGTTAAGTGGCATACACAATATTAAGAAGTATAAGAATCCATATATTGGTAATAATTCCAATATAGGAAATTTACTAAATAGTCTGCCTTTGCATGAATACGGTTATGTTTTTCAAATTGATTCTAAAAATCAAGGACTCGCTGTGAACTACAATGCGACAGACTGGTATCATAATGAGGATCTTTATATCAATAAGAACCTGATCTATAATTCTGTGTCTATCTTCTCTTTAATTGATAATGTACAATCTATTCAGTATAACTTTAGTGGAAGTACATACACTACTACTAGAAAGATGATTGAAGAGAATTATCCACATTTTGAACAAGTAAGAGAATGAGAAAAACTTCAATAAATATTTAGAGAATAAGATGAATGATGATGAATTTACAAGAAGTATATTCAATAAGATATTTGTGAAGAAGAGTTTGTAAGAGGGGTTAAGCCCTCTTTTTAAATACCGTGTATTACACTAAAGTAAACAACACCATTTTCAAAAAAGTTAGTCTTTATAATTTTTCATGTATGTTCTCATACTCATTGCAGTGAATTCCATCATATTTTACAATTTCATTCCTTCACATTTTTAATCTTCATTCCATCATATTTCCATTTCCTATTCCTCCATATTTTCTGTTCTCATCCCATCACATTTCAAAAACCATAAAATAAAAAGCACATCTCTTGCATGAGATATGCCTAATATTAATGCATAGATTTATTTATTCTTCATATGTGGGAATAAGATAACTTCACGGATAGTTTCCTGACCAGTTAATAACATAACTAATCTGTCGATACCCATACCCATACCACCAGTTGGTGGAAGACCGTATTCAAGAGCTTCTACATAGTCCATATCCATTTCGTTGGCTTCATCGTTACCTAATTCTTTTTCTTTTAACTGATTTGCAAATCTTTCATACTGATCATCTGGATCATTTAATTCTGTGAATGCATTTGCATATTCGTTACCACAGATGAATAATTCGAATCTCTGAGTGAAACGAGGATCCTGTAAGTTCTTCTTTGCGAGTGGAGAGATTTCAATTGGATGACCATATACGAATGTTGGTTCTACAATTGTTTCTTCTACATACTTTTCAAAGAATGCATTGACGATATGACCATATGCAAAATGTGGTTCTACTTCAATACCATGTTCTTCAGCAAGTTTCTTAGCTTCTTCAAAAGTCTTCTGTTCGCCAAAGTCTACACCAGTCTTTTCTTTAATTGCATCAACCATAGAGATTCTCTTGAATCCAGGTGCTAATGAAATAGAATGACCTTTGTATTCTACATCATAAGTACCATTGACAGTCATTGCGGCATTCGCAATGATACCTTCTGTTAAGTCCATCATACCTTCAAGGTCAGAGAATGCTTTATATACTTCGATAGTAGTGAATTCTGGGTTATGAGTTCTGTCCATACCTTCGTTTCTGAATAAACGACCGATTTCATATACGGCATCCATACCACCAACGATTAATCTCTTAAGGTTTAATTCTGTTGCGATTCTTAAGTAGAAATCTTTATCTAATGCATTGAAATGAGTGATGAAAGGCTTAGCTGCAGCACCACCAAGAATAGAGTTCATGATTGGTGTTTCTACTTCTGTATAACCTTTGTCATCTAAATAATGCTGGATTGAACGTACAATCTTAGGTCTCATGAAGGCTACTTTACGTGCTTCATCATTCATGATTAAGTCAACATATCTTCTTCTGAAACGTTCTTCAGTATCTGTTAAACCATGGAACTTTTCTGGTAAAGGTCTTAAAGCCTTAGTAAGGTGTGTATACTTTTCTACTCTTACAGTTAATTCACCAGTATGAGTCATGAATACTTCACCATCAATACCGATAATATCACCTAAATCGCTCTTCTTAACTAATTCATAAACCTCTTCACCAACAGTATCTTTCTTGATATATAACTGGATTTTTCCATCTCTATCAAGAAGGTTCATGAAGCATACTTTACCTTTTCTTCTCTTTGCAACAATACGACCTGCGATACTTACAGCTGGTTTGCTTTCTTCTAATTCTTCTGCAGTCTTATCGCCATAGTTCTTTCTAATGTCTGAAGTATAAGCAGTCACATCAAATCTCTGTCCAAATGGATCAATTCCAAGATCTTTAAGTTCCTGTAACTTCTGTCTTCTTACTAATTCCTGATCAGTAAACTTTCTTTCTTCCATGTGTGTTCTCCTTCTTTAGAATATAAAAACTCTCATCCGCTAGGGACGAGAGTTAACCGTGGTACCGCCCTTATTCATCTACATAAGTAGACCTCATTAAGCCTTAACGCGGCAACACGTTATTTTATCACATCAGATCCAAAATACAGCTCCCAGTCTTTATTCATATCAACTTCCCCATTCCTTTACACCAGCCAGGAATTCTCTCTGCGTTCCATCGATATTACTCTTCTGTTCATAGCTTTTACTCAAGTATTATAGACAATAAATAAATATGTTGTCAAGGTCAATTTATCTGCCTTATTCAATCTAATTTATCTATAGACGTTTTTCAAATCCACCAAGGATTTCTGAATCCTCACTAATAGTCACAAATGCCTGTGGATCAATATCATGTACAATCTTCTTAAATGTTTTCACTTCATATTTATTGATTGCACAATAAAGAATATATTGATCATTTTCTGTATAAGCACCCTTACCCATCCAGTAAGTTACACCTCTACCTGTCTTTTCCATAATCACATTCTTCATATCCTTTTCTTTAGTGAAGATTAATGCTATCACATTGATATTCTGATAGTGGATATGGTCACTAATGAAATACAATACAAATACAAAGATAATAGAATACAG
>CAJJTI010000105.1 GCA_905194705.1 uncultured Solobacterium sp.
ACCGCTGACCCTCTGCTTGTAAGGCAGATGCTCTCCCAACTGAGCTAAACCTCCACATTTTGTTGTGCCTCATTTCCTGAGCGCTTATTTAATATACCATGCTTTCAAATACTCGTCAACTATTTTTTTCAAAATGTGTTAAACTTTTTTTGTGACCAATGAAGTGGCAACTTTTTGTCCCTTCATTGAGCAGGCTAGAGAATTATAGCATGGAGATTTTATTATGTACAGAAAAACTTTTCTAAAAATTAATTTGGATGCACTTAAATTTAATTTGGAAGCTATTCAAGCCGTCCAAAAGAAAAAAGCTATCGCTGTTTTAAAAGCGAATGCATATGGTTGTGGAGCGAAAGAAATCTCTGAAGTAATGGTTGAATGTGGTGTAGAAATGATTGCTGTATCAAGTTTAGACGAAGCTATTGCCATGAGAAATTTCGGATATAAAAATGAATTATTAATATTAGGACATGTTGATCCCATTAATATTCCTATCTTAATTCAAAATAATATCAGTACTACTGCTTACTCTTTTAACTGGGTATTAGAAGCAGTTAAACAAAATTGTAAAAATTTAAAAATCCATTTAAAAATTGAAACTGGAATGAATCGTATTGGATTTACAAATTTAGAAGAATTAAAACAAGCTTATGATTTATTAAGTGAAGCAGGATGTTTTATTGAAGGAATATTTACTCACTTTGCATGTGCTGAGTCTAATGAAGAAAAAACATTATCAATTTAGTCTTTTCAAAAAAGCATATGAATCTCTAAATCACTCATTTAAGTGGATTCATACTGATAATTCATATGCCAGTGTATCTTTCAAAGATTCTTTAACTAATGCCTGTCGTATCGGTATTGGTTTATATGGATATCAAGATAACATTGCACTAAAACCCGCTTTATCTTTATACTCACAATTATTTTATGTTAAACAAGTGCATAGAGATGAAACTATCGGTTATGGAGCAACTTATACTGCCAAAGAAGATATTTATGTAGGAACAATGCCTATAGGCTACGCTGATGGCTTTATTCGTGCTAATCAAGGTAGAAATGTATATATAGATGGACAAATGTGCGAAGTTGTTGGTCGTGTGTGTATGGATCAAACCATGATAAAACTTCCTTCTCAAATAAAAGAAGGAAGTTTAGTGGAAATATTTGGTCCTCATATACCATTAGAAGAAATGGCAAATGATTTAAACACAATACCTTATGAAATTATTTGCTTAATTACTTCTCGTGTTTCAAGAGTTTATATCAAAAATAATGAAGTAGTAAAAACAGAAAATGAATATTTGGATTTAAGCCACCACATCAGGTAATAAATGAATCACAACAAATTCAGGATTGTTATAGAGTCTAGGGATACCATGGTATTCTTTGGTTAATCCCCTGCCTATAATAATCTTTTTATTTCCAATTTCATGCATACCATGAATATATTTTGGTAATAACCCCTGTTGAGGAGCAGCTGCACCTATTCTTGTGCCAGGAATACACCATTGTCCACCATGAGCGTGACCAGAAACAACTAAATCACAGTTGATATCTTTATACAAAGATACCCAATGCGGTTTATGTGATAAAAGAATACGATATGCATCTGTCTTGTAAATTTTATTTATTTCATAGGCTAAATATGTATTTTCCTTACTTTTACAATTGATACCACCAATTTCAAGTGTATTTCCATTCAACTGTATAACTTTTGTATTGTAATCTAATACATTTACACCATATTCTTTTATTTTTTCTTTTAAAGTGATAACATCCGTTCTATGTTCTTCATGATTTCCTGTACTGTAATAAACAGGATAATTTCTAATTTGATCTAATAAAGCAAAACCATTTTCATCACCATGGAATTCATCAAACAAATCTCCTGGTATAAGTATCGCATCCGCATGTTCTTTATTAATCATCTCGATTAATTTGCACATATTCTTACCATAAGAAGCACCATGTAAATCAGATATTAAAATCATTTTTACTGGATTTTGTATTTTAGAAGAGCGAATATAATACTCTGTATAATCACATTTATGAGGTAATCCTGCTCCTAATAAAGCTGCTGTACCAGCTGTTAAAAATAACCATTTCTTTTTCATAACAATCCACCTATTATCATTCTAACAGAAATAATATCTTTCCTCGCATTTATACAAATTTTAAATATCGTCACAAAATAAATTTACACATTTTATTTTTTTGTGATATAAGTTATATATCCCATGGGGGAGTAGCAAGCATTCTAAATGAATGTAACAAGTCAACATCCTGATTATAAAAAATCTGGCTTGCTTTAAATTGCGAGACTCATGTATAACTTTTGAGCTATACACGAGTTTATTTATACATGCCTTATAAACCCAAACGTAGCTCAATGTTATGTTTGGGTTTTTATATTGAAGGAGAACAAAACATGCAACTATTTATTTTCAATAGTGTCCTATTAGGAGTGGGATTAGCTATGGATGCATTTTCCGTTTCAATGGCAAATGGATTAAATGAGCCTCATATGCGAAAGCGAAAGTTTATCTACATAGCCTTTGTTTTTGGTGCTTTTCAAGCACTAATGCCTATGATTGGCTGGTTTTGTGTACATACAATTGTAGAAACTTTTTCGACATTTGCTTCTATCGTTCCGTGGATTGCCTTGATCTTACTTGCTTATATAGGTGGTAAAATGATTATAGAAGGAATACGTACAGATATAGACGAAGAAGAGGAAAAAGAAAAAACTTTATCCCATTCTGATTTATTTATTCAAGGTATCGCAACATCTATTGATGCTTTATCAGTTGGTTTTACTATCGCAAATTATAACTTGCTTATGGCATCATCTGCTTCACTTATCATTGCAATCGTAACTTTTGTTATTTGTTTGGTTGGTCTTAAAATAGGTCAAATATTCGGTGCTAAATTATCAAATAAAGCACAACTTCTTGGAGGAATCATACTAATTGTCATTGGTTTAGAAATATTTATTACAGGAGTACTTTTATGAAATATTATCTTTCAGAAATTTCAGATGTTTTAAATGAATTAAAATCTTCTACTAACGGATTATCTAATGAAGAAGCGAAAAAAAGATTAGAAAAGTATGGAAAAAATGAATTAGAAGCCCCTAAAGGAAAATCTTTATTCATCCGTTTTCTAGAACAGTTAGCTGACCCTATGATTATTATCTTAATTATGGCTGCAGCTATCAGTGGCGTTCTCGCAGTTATCGAAAATGAATCTTTCACTGATGTTATTATTATTCTTATTGTTGTACTCATCAATGCGATTCTAGGTGTCTATCAGGAAAATAAAGCCGAAAAAGCAATAGATGCTTTACAGAAAATGTCTGGTGCTACATCTAAAGTTAAACGTGATAATAAAATTATCCAAATCCCAAGTAATGAATTAGTTATTGGCGATATTATCATTTTAGAAGCTGGTGATGCAATTCCAGCCGACGCTAGATTATTAGAATGTGCTCGTTTGCAGGTTGAAGAATCTGCCTTAACTGGTGAATCTGTCCCCGTAAATAAACTAATTGATATACTTAATCTAAAAAATGATGAAGATGTCATTCTAAATGATCGAAAGAACATGGTTTATATGGGCTGTACGGTTGTTTATGGTAGAGCTGTTGCAATTGTTACTGCTACTGGCATGAATACTGAAATGGGTAAAATTGCTAATGCTTTACTTGTCAGCAAAGATGAAGAAACTCCACTTCAGAAAAAATTAAATGAATTAAGCAAAATTCTTACATATATCGTTTTAGGAATTTGTATCTTCATCTTTATCATTCAGCTTATTCGTGCAGGTTCTTTCAACTTTGAGTTTTTAATTCATTCCTTTATGATTGCTGTTTCTTTAGCCGTAGCAGCAATACCTGAAGGACTTGCTGCTGTTGTTACAGTTGTTTTATCTATTGGTGTAACGAACATGTCAAAAAGAAATGCAATTATCAGACATTTAACTGCTGTAGAAACATTAGGTTGTACAGAAATCATCTGTTCTGATAAAACCGGTACTTTAACTCAGAATAAAATGACTGTCGTAGATTCTTTCGGAAGTGATGATTTAGCAATTTCAAAAGGAATGGCTTTATGTTCAGATGCAGAAATTGATCGAGATGGCGTAGTTACAGGTGAGCCAACAGAAGCCGCTCTAGTTTACTGGGCATATAAATGCGGTTTATCTAAATTAGATTTAAAAGAAGAATATCCACGTATTAATGAAGTCCCTTTTGATTCCAAACGTAAGATGATGTCTACGCTTCACAAAATAGACAATGGCTTTATCCAGTATACAAAAGGTGCCCCTGATATTGTTATTGATAGATGTACAACTTACTTGAAAGATGGAAAAATTTATCCACTTGATGAAACATATAGAAAAGAAATTAAAGCTAAAAATAAAGAAATGGCTGATAAAGCTTTACGTGTTTTAGCTTTAGGACAAAAAGAATATAGTGAAGAGCCTGTTAATTACACTTCAGAAACAGCTGAAAATGATTTATGTTTTGTTGGTTTAGGTGGCATGATTGATCCAATTAGACCAGAAGTAAAAGATGCAATTTTAAAGTGTAAAGAAGCCGGTATTACGCCTATTATGATTACTGGTGACCATATCGATACAGCTGTAGCTATTGCAAAAGAATTAACGATTCTTGATGATCATGCTAAAGCAATTACAGGCATGCAGTTAAATCGCATGAGTGATGAAGAATTTGAACAATGTTTCAAAGATATACATGTTTATGCCCGCGTACAGCCAGAACATAAAACAAGAATTGTTAATGCCTGGAAAAAAGCAGGTTATGTAACTGCTATGACAGGTGACGGTGTAAATGATGCTCCAAGTATTAAATCCGCTGATATTGGCATTGGCATGGGTATTACAGGCACTGATGTAACTAAAAACGTAGCTGATATGGTATTAGCTGATGATAATTTTGCCACTATTGTAAATGCTGTAGAAGAAGGTCGTAGAATTTATGACAATATTCGTAAAGCTATTCAATTCTTACTTGGTTCTAATCTAAGTGAAGTCTTATGTATCTTTATTGCCACATTACTTGGATTTGAAATCTTAAAACCTGTTCATTTGTTATGGATAAATCTTGTGACAGATTGTTTCCCTGCTTTAGCTTTAGGAACAGAAAAAGCAGAACCTAATATTATGAAACGTAAACCAAGAAACACTAAAGATGGCATCTTTTCAAATGGTGTTGGTGTAGATATTGTTTATCAATCTATCGTTGTAACAATACTTGTCTTATTCTCTTATTTCTTAGGTCATTATATTGAAAGTGGAATATGGGCTATTACAAACAGTAAAGATGGTGTAACAATGGCATTTTTAACAATGTCCATGGCAGAAATCTTCCACAGTATGAATATGCGTTCTCAGAAACAAAGTATATTTAAACTAGGTTCATTAAATAAATACTTATTAGCTGCTGGCGTTATTTCTCTAATTACTACAACTATCGTATGTGAAGTACCATTCTTAGCTAATGCTTTCCAATTCACATCTATCAGTTTCTTAGAATACGCTATCGCTATTCTATTAGGTGCAAGTATTATTCCTATTGTAGAAATTGTCAAACATTTTGAATACAAGTAATATAGCTGTTAAGCAAAGCAAGCTCCAGACTTAATGGAGCTTTTTTATATGTCGAAATATAAATTATCAAGAATATATTGACATGTACGTACTGTACACGCTTATATTAACCTCATACGGAGGTATTTACCATGTTATTAAACGAAATTGTTAAAGAAGTTGGAATGACAAAACGTGCCATTAAATATTATGAAGAAAAAGGATTGTTAACAGTAAATAAAGATAACAACGGCTATAGAAACTACTCTAATCAGGATGTAGATACTTTAAAAAAGATTTCTGTATATAGAAAACTTGGTATGGGTATTAAAGATATCCAAAAACTTTTAAAAACAGATAATAAAAGTATTCTTTTACACATTTATCAAGAAAAATTACAGGACCATGTTTTGCAATATTCAGAACTTAAAGCTTTAAAACAATTTATAGATGATGGTAATGCTGATAAAGCCAACGAGTTACTTGATTATCAAACTGTTGAAAATGCTATCGAATCATTATTACCTGGAAAAGAGTGGGCAAATTACTTTAAAAGCCATTTTAAACCATTTCTTAATATAAAGTTGATAACACCAGAGCAAAAACAAGCTCTACAAAATATATTAGAATATTGTGATAAAACGACATTGAAAATTCCTTTTATGATGCAAATAGGAATGAAAATAGCAAATAAAGTTTCTCAAGAATCCAAATCTGCTGATGAGATGATTGCCTATTATCGTGATATGAATGAAAATGAATATAACAAATTAAAAGAAAGAGTATATGCAGGTGTCAAAATGAAAACTGGCATAATGAAATATCATCCATCATTTATAGCCCAGAGGAAAATGCAGAAAGAATTACAAAATAAAGGATATAATGACATCTTTCTTCCTAACTTAATGGTTTTATCGCCCAAATATGCAGAATATAAAAAATCATTAGATGCACTGAATAATAGAATATGTAGTGAACTTGGTTTATATTACGACAGTAACTACAATTTAGTTATGAAAAAAAGTAAATAAATGTTTCTATTCTACATTGATATTTTATACAAAATTTCGTTAAAAGAAAAAGCATAACCAAAGTTATGCCCAATGAAGTGAACCCAATTAGTTGGACAAAATAAGTTAGTTA
>CAJJTI010000106.1 GCA_905194705.1 uncultured Solobacterium sp.
CATGTTGTCTCTACTCTTTGATTATTTATGGTCACAGACGTGACCTTTTTTTATTGACAACAAAAAAATTTAGAGCATAATATTCAGTTATAAAATCTATGTATAGAGGTAGCGATGTAGAAGAGTACCTAAGTGAAGAGGCATCTAGTGATCTTAGGGAAAGGCAACCATCGCCGAACAGAATAGATAGGCATATCTATTTTGTGGGGAATTAGGGAATACCTAACTCACTCCTTCGACA
Organism: uncultured Solobacterium sp.; assembly: GCA_905194705.1. GTDB lineage: Bacteria > Bacillota_I > Bacilli_A > Erysipelotrichales > Erysipelotrichaceae > Bulleidia. The sequence continues at coordinate 242 of CAJJTI010000106.1, forward strand.
AGAAGAGGCGCTATTATATATCCGATGTTTAAGTCGTATGTGTGATGGCACATACGATTTTATTTTATCTAAGCAGGAGGATATTTAAGATGAAGAGATTATTAAATGTATTATGTGTATTAGCTATGGCTGTTAGCTTTACTGCTTGCTCCAGCAATGGTGGTAATGGCGAAGCTACAAGTACTAGCAGTACTACAGGAAGTGGCGTAGAAGATGGTGTATTAACAATTGCGATGGAATGTGCTTATGCACCATATAACTGGACACAAACTGATGACAGCAATGGTGCTGTACCAATTAAGGGAACAAATGAATATGCTAATGGCTATGACATTATGATTGCAAAGAAGATTTGTGAAGCAAACAATTGGGAACTTGAAGTTATCCGCAGTGATTGGGATTCATTAGTACCAAGCGTACAGACAGGTGTTATTGATGCGGCTATTGCTGGCCAATCCATGACTAAGGAAAGAAGCGAACAGGTTGATTTTGCTGGACCTTACTACTATGCATCATTTGCAATTCTAGTAAAGAAAGATTCTGAATTAGCTAACTTAACTTCTATTCATGATTTTGGTGGATACAAAGGAACAGCTCAACTTGCGACTATCTGGTATACAGAATGTTTACCTCAAATGGATGGTGTAACAATTGAAACAGCAAGTGAAAGTGCTCCAGCAATGATTATGGCTGTAGAAACAGGTACTGTAGATTTTGTTGTAACAGACTTACCAACAGCTACTGGTGCTGTAGTTGCTTATCCTGATTTAAAGGTATTAGATTTCACGGGAACAGATGGTGACTTTGAATTCACTGATGAAGAAAGAGAAGAAAATGTTAATATCGGTATTTCTGTAAGAAAAGGAAATACAGAATTAAAGGATGCAATTGATTCCGTACTAAGCACAATGACAACAGATGACTTCAATGAAATGATGAATGAAGCAATTAAGGTTCAACCTCTAGGTGAATAAGCATGTCGGGTTTTGTTGGGGATGTAATTAAAGCCTGGACAAAATATCGTTCTTCTTATTTAGCAGGTGTTAAGAATACTTTGATACTTGCCTTTGTGGGGACAGTGTTTGGTTGTTTGATTGGCTTTCTTTGTGGAATATTACAAACAATTCCATATACAAAAAATGACAATGCGTTTAAGAAGGGATTCTTAAAGTTAATACGAGGAATTATTCGTGTGTATGTTGAATTATTTAGAGGTACACCAATGATTCTTCAAGCAGTATTTTTCTACTATGGTTTACCATACGTGACTGGTGGCAGTATGAAGTGGAGCAGCGTATGGTTATGTGCCATTCTCGTTGTATCTATCAATACTGGTGCATATATGGCGGAAACCGTTCGTGGTGGTATTTTATCAGTTGACAAAGGTCAGACAGAAGGGGCTAAAGCAATTGGTATGAACCATTGGCAAACAATGAGATATGTCATTATGCCACAGGTATTAAAAAACATACTTCCACAAATTGGTAATAACTATTTAATCAACGTAAAAGATACTTCGGTTATGTTTATTATTACTTTCTCAGAATTCTTTGCAGTACATCGTGCGGTAACTGGGGCGACTTATATGTATTTCCCAAGTGCTGTAATCGAGATGATTGGTTACTTATGTATGACATTAACAGCTTCAGTTATCTTAAGATTCTGGGAAAAGCATTTAGCAGGAAGTTCTTCTTACAGTTTAGCTACTGATGATCAACTTGCGCCTACTGCAGGTATGTTAAATTCACCATTAAAGGGAAGTAACTTTGATGAACATCATAAGGAAGGAGAACAACATGGAACCAATTATTGAAATTAAGCATTTATCAAAAGCTTTTGGTGCAAATGTTGTTCTGAAAGATATTAATTTTACAGTAAATAAAGGTGATGTTACATGCATCATTGGAGCATCGGGGAGTGGTAAATCAACAATACTTAGATGTATTAATCTTCTTGAAACACCAACTTCTGGTGATATTTTGTACCATGGTGACTCGATCCTTACAAAGGGATTTAAGCAAACAGAATATCGCGTACATGTTGGTATGTGTTTCCAGTCATTTAACTTGTTTAATAATATGACAGTTCTTGAAAACTGCATGATTGGACAAATTAAAGTATTAAAGAAAACAAAAGAAGAAGCGAAAAGAAATGCTTTAGTATATTTGCAGAAAGTTGGAATGGCAGCTTATATCAATGCTCGACCTGATCAAATTTCTGGCGGTCAGAAACAAAGAGTAGCTATTGCTAGAGCATTGGCTATGGAACCTGAAGTGTTGCTTTTTGATGAACCAACGAGTGCTTTGGATCCTGAAATGGTTGGAGAAGTACTTAATGTTATGAAGCAGTTAGCTAAAGAAGGCATGACAATGATTGTCGTAACACATGAAATGGGCTTTGCTAGACAAGTATCTAATAAAGTGTTATTTATGGCTGATGGTTTAATTGAAGAAGAAGGTACACCTGAAGAAATTTTTGATCATCCACAATCTGATAGAACAAAGGCATTCTTGGCGAAAGTATTAAACAAATAAAAGCATAGCGTGTTAAGGAAGATTCGATTCTTCCTTTTCATTTTATAATAGACAATATAGAATAAATTTAATATGGATAGACGATTTAAAGGGGAAATTATCACAACATTAGTGTTGTGTATATGTATTGTGTTAGGGTTAATTTACTTGACGATTAAGCGAGCTATTAATGCGAAAAATGAAGTAAAGCCAACACCGACGATAATGGCAACGATAGAGCCGACAAAAACGCCGGTTTCTTCGCCCACGCCTTTACCTACACCAACACCTGTTATTTATGATACAGAAAGTGATGAAAGTTTATTCCGCATCGTAAATGAAAATCAACAAATAGATAAAGATTATGTACCAACTAATCTTGTGAAAATAGATAGTTCTTTAATCAGTGTTAACTTCTCACATGAATTAAGAACAGATGCTTATGAAGCACTAAAAGATTTATACTGTAAAGCTTTGGAAGCTGGATATAAAATGAGAATACTATCAGGGTATCGTTCTTATACTGAACAACAACAATTGTTCAATTTTTACGTTAGCAAGTATGGAAAAGAATGGGCAGAACAGATTGATGATAAACCTGGTGAAAGTGAACATCAGCTGGGATTGTGCATTGATGTAGGTTTGCCAAGTGGTGAATGTGATTTGGACAGTTGTTTCGCAAGTAGTGGATTATATTCATGGCTTCATGAAAATGCATATAAATATGGTTTTATAGAGCGCTATCCCGAAGGCAAACAAAGTGTCACGGGTATTATATATAGTCCTTGGCATTATCGCTTTGTTGGTAAAGATATGGCTGAAAAAATTTACATTTCCGGTTTAACAATGGAAGAATTTTTTGAAAATTGATGAAAATAGTTATTGCGAATATAAAATAGCAGGAGTATATTTTATCCATACAAACCAAAGATCAGGAGATCAAACATAGAAGGCAGCTTGTAGAGAGTCATGAGGGTGGAAATTGACAGTGAAGCACTATGCAAATGGACCTGAGAGGGCTGGATGAAAGCAGTATTGCAAGTACTTCCAGACGCAATGCTAGCGTTAAAGAGCAGAAAATGTGATAGCATTTTCTAGAAAAGAGAGAAGTATTTACTTCTAATTAAGGTGGTACCGCAGGCATACGCTTGTCCTTAGATGGATGAGCGTTTTTTGTTTATATCACTATAAAAAGAAAATGCAGAAAAGGAGGAGGATATCACATGAAAAAACTATTTATTTTAACTTTTGTGGCAACATTATTTACTACACTTCTTGGATGCACTAAGGAAACTGCAACTTCTGACGATTCTACAAACACAGAGAAAGTTTACAAGGTCGCTGTTGTTAAACAACTTGATCATGCATCTCTTGATGAAATCGCTACGGCCATTTGTGATGAATTCGATGCAATTAGTAAAGAAAAAGGCATAGTAATCGACTATGGTGATGTATATTCAGGTCAAAATGATCAAACAACATTACAACAGATTGGTTCTCAAGTGATGAGTGACAAAGTGGATGTCATTGTTCCTATAGCTACTCTTGCAGCACAAACAATGACAGTTGTATCAGATGGTGAAGTTCCTGTCGTATTTGCGGCGATATCTGACCCTGAAGCGGCAAATTTAACAGATATTGATTATGTAACTGGTACATCTGATGCCTTAAATACAAAACAGATTATGGATATGATTTTTAAAGTAAATCCTGATACAAAAAAAGTTGGTTTGCTATATTCTATGTCTGAAGCAAACAGTAAAAAACCTATTGAAGAAGCGAAACAATACCTTGAGGAAAAAGGTGTAGAAGTCATTGAAGCTACAGGAAATACAGATGATGAAATTAAGCAGGCAGCTTCTTCTTTAATCGCAAGTCACGTAGATGCTGTATTTACACCAACAGATAATGTTGTTATGTCTGCAGAACTTGCAATAGCTGAAGATTTTATGAATGCAAAAATCCCACATTATACAGGTGCTGATTCATTTGTTAGAAATGGTGCGTTTGCAACATGTGGTGTAAATTACAAAGAACTTGGCAAAGAAACAGCAGATTTAGCATATCAGGTAATAACTGAAGGAATGGATTCAATTGAATATAAAAATAGTTATGAAGTAATGCCTGGTGGAATTATTACTGTAAATCGTGAAGTATGTGAAGCATTAGGTATTGATGCAAATGTATTTACAGAATTTGGAACAATTGTAGAAGTAGATACTAGTAAGGAATAAGTTATGTTATATATCGTACAAACAGCGTTACAGCTTGGTTGCATTTATTCATTTGCAGCTTTAGCGTTATTTCTGAGTTATAGAATTTTACAAATAGCTGATTTAACAACTGATGGATGTTTTGTGTTAGGTATGGCTGTATCGATTGTCTTTACGATTCAAGGTCATCCAGTACTAGGCGTATTTATGGGGATGTTACTGGGTGGAGTGGCAGGACTATTAACAGCATTACTACAAACTTATTTTGGTGTTCCTTCAATTTTGGCGGGTATTATTACAAATACAGGTTTGTATACCATAAATTTAATGGTTATGGGCTGGAGCTCTAATTTATCCATTTTGAAAAATAAGACAATATTTACATTATTTAAAGAAACGGGTATTGCTGGTTCTTGGAATTCAATCATTCTTGCAGGTTGCATTGTAATAATCGTCATGGTATTGATGAGATGGTTTTTATCCACAAGACTTGGATTATCAATTCGAGCTACTGGGGATAATATTGATATGGTTTCTTCATCATCCATCAATCCGAAAACAACAATTATTATTGGTTTAATATTATCAAATATGTTAACAGGACTTTCTGGGGCTATGGCAAGTCAATTACAAAAAAGTGCTGATATTAATGCTGGTACGGGTATTGTAACTGTGGGACTCGCAACATTAATCATTGGCGAAACATTAGTGAACGGTAAAAAATCCATTACAAGAAATATTGTTGCATGTTTAGTTGGAAATATTGTTTATAGATGTATTTATGCATTTGTTCTGCAGTCTCATATTATCCCGGTTGAATGCTTAAAACTCATGACGGCTGTAATAATCACACTCGCAATTGCTATACCATACATACAAGATGAAAAAAGAAGGAAGACAATATGTTAAAAATAGATCATATTTCAAAAACCTTTGCTAAAGGTACAGTAAATGAGAAAAAAGCTCTGGATGATATATCTTTAACTGTTGATACAGGTGATTTTATAACGATTATTGGGTCAAACGGTGCTGGTAAATCAACATTATTTAATAGTATTTCAGGAGAGTTTTTCGTCGATACAGGAAAGATTATTTTAGATGACGAAGATATTACAAAAAAACCGGATTATTTACGCAGCAAAGATATTGGCCGATTGTTTCAAGATCCTTTAAGAGGAACAGCCCCTCATATGACAATTAAAGAAAATTTAGCTTTAGCATATATGAGAGCTGATCGTAATACAAATATGTTTTCTAAAATAACCCGTAAGGATGAAAACATATTTAAGGATGAATTAAAAAAATTAGATATGAATCTTGAGGATCGATTAAATACTCAGGTGGGATTGTTATCTGGTGGTCAAAGACAAGCATTAACTTTACTTATGGCAACGATTGTTCCACCAAAAGTATTACTTTTAGATGAGCATACTGCAGCTTTGGATCCTGTAATGGCGGAAAAGGTAATGGCTTTAACAAATAGTATTGTTAAAGAAAATAACATTACCTGTCTAATGGTAACACATAACATGAAGATGGCTTTAGCTACAGGTAATAGAACACTGATAATGAATCATGGAAAAATCATTCATGAATTAAATGAAGATATCAAAAAGACAATGAAACTTGATGAATTATTGAAAGTATTTAGAGAATCATTAAATGATGACAGAATTATTTTAGAAAATTAAAAAAATTCAACCTTTTTTGAGGATTTATGACCTTTTTAGCGAATAAGAGTAGTATAGGAGGTCATAG
>CAJJTI010000107.1 GCA_905194705.1 uncultured Solobacterium sp.
AAAAGTGCTTGTCACTACGACAATACCACTACCTAACTGGTCTCTAAAATCAAACGCCATCTGTTTAGCAGCTGCATTATCTTTTTCTACATGAGTATAAAGGAACTTCACACCATTGACTTCTTCAACCTGAGATGCCTGGTTCTTTGCTTCTAATGCATTCAACTTACTTGTTAATGTTTCGATTTCTTTTTTCATTATATTAAGAGTAGTCATTGTGCTTTCAGCTTTTTCTACGATCTTATTGAAATCATTTGCCTTAAGTACAGTACCTACTTCTTCTAAAGTTTCTTCAGATTTTCTTAATGCTTTATAAGCTCTCACATTAGTGACTGCTTCAATTCTTCTTACACCAGAACCAACTGAAGTTTCCATTTCAATCTTGAATAAACCAATCTTTGCAGTATTAGAAACATGTGTACCACCACATAATTCTACTGAGAAGTCACCTACACGTACAACTCTTACAACATCACCATATTTTTCATCAAATAAAGCTGTTGCCCCTGCATTGATGGCTTCTTCCTTAGGCATTTCTTTAACATCAACATCAACACCCTTGAAGATATATTCATTAACCATATCTTCTACAGCTGTTAATTCTTCTTTAGTCATCTTTGATGGATGAGTGAAGTCAAAACGCAATCTGTTTTCATCTAAGTATGAACCAGCCTGTCCAACATGTGAACCTAAGACATTCTTTAATGCAGCATCTAGTAAATGTGTTGCAGTATGGTTATTTTCAATTAATGCACGACGTGCTGTATCCACTGTTAATTCTACAGTATCACCTACATGTACACTGCCACTCGTTAACTTAATATAATGTAAATGCTGACCATTAGGAGCCTTTAATACATTAGTGACTTCTGCATCAAACTGATCTGAATGAGCAGAACCTGTATCGGCACACTGACCACCCATTTCAGCATAGAAGTTAGTTGTTTCAACGATGATTTCACCTTCATCAGTCAGTTCATTGACCTTTTCTCCATCCTTGAATAAACCTATAACTGTAGTCTTACAAGGTGCTGTGTCATAAACGAAAGTAGAAGGAGTAGTGAAATCCATTAAATCAATCTTCTGAGAAGCCATTGATTCTCTTTCACCACGTGCTGCACGAGCACGATCCTGCTGTGCTTTCATTTCTACCTGGAACCCTTCGCTATCAACAGTGAATCCAGATTCTTCTGCGATTTCAATAGTTAATTCTAGTGGGAAACCATATGTATCATATAACATGAAGGCAGTAGAACCATCAATCATCTTATTATCAGAGTGTGCAATAACATCCTTAATCTTCTTTTCACCCTGAGATAATGTCTTATGGAATGCCACTTCTTCTTTCTTAACAGCTTCCTTAACAAATTCTGCTTTTTCTGGAAGATAATCATAGAATTCTTTCATGTTATCTACTACAACATCCACTAAAGTATATAAGAAAGGCTTATCGATACCAATGTTCTTACCGTAACGAACAGCTCTTCTTAAAATTCTTCTTAATACATAACCACGTCCTGCACGGTCAAACATAGCACCATCACTTAATGCGAATGTTACAGTACGGATATGATCGGCAATAACTCTATAAGCCATTTTATATTCAGGATCAGTATAAGGATGTTTTGCATATTTTTCAGTCTCATGAATAATAGGCAAGAATAAGTCTGTATCAAAGTTTGTTTCACCATCTTGTACTAAACAAACAAGTCTTTCTAAACCCATACCTGTATCAATATTCTTTTGAGGTAATTCTTTATATTCACTTCTTTGCATTTGACCTGGTTTACAATCATATTGAGAGAATACAATATTCCATACTTCGATATAACGATCATTTTCAATATCGTCAAAGAATAGTTTTTCACCTAAATGTTCTGGATCATATTTTTCACCACGATCATAATATAACTCTGTATCTGGTCCACCAGGGCCTTCACCAATTTCCCAGAAGTTATCATTAGTCTTGCGGATATGACTTTCAATCATGCCAACTTTAACCCATGTGTTATATGCTTCAATGTCATCTGGATATACAGTTACATATAGACGATTTTTATCAAAACCAATCCATTCAGGTGAAGTTAAAAATTCCCAAGCCCATGTAATCGCTTCTGTTTTGAAGTAATCACCAATTGAGAAGTTACCTAACATTTCAAAGAATGTATGATGACGAGCAGTTTTACCTACATTTTCAATATCGTTAGTACGAATTGATTTTTGAGCATTGCAGATACGGTTTGACTTTGGTTTTTCTGTACCGTCAAAGTATTTCTTTAGTGCAGATACACCTGCGTTAATCCATAGTAATGTTGGATCGTTATGAGGAATCAAGCTTGCGCCTGGTTCAATCATGCATCCTTTTGATGCGAAAAAATCCAAAAACATTTGACGGATTTGATTACCTGTTAGTTGTTTTTGTTCCATAATATTTACTCTCCTTTAAAATATAAAAACGTTCCAATACAGGAACGTTTAAACGCGGTACCATCCTATTTCGTGTTATTTCTAACACGCACCTTAATTCATCATCTTTAACGCAGATATACGTTGCTTATTAGGCACATCTCCAGAGTAGCTTCTATTTAATTCCTGCAAAGTTTTCACCATCCACTTTGTCTCTAGTTCAGTTTTTAAATATACTCGTCTCTTTCTTCGATTTCTTAGTAATATTACCACATCAAAAATCTTTCGCAATATTTTACAAGAAAATTTCTTTATTTTTTCCCTTTTCAATTAACTTTTCTTTTAAAGAGGATTCTCTTTCATGTCTTTCTTTTGTTTCAATTCCTTTGATAAATGCATTCTTGCTGCCTAAAAGAATAAGTGACTGTCTAGCTCTAGTAACACCTGTATAAATTAATTTTCTTTGCAGCATATGATAATGACTATTAACAATAGGCATAATGACAATTGGATATTCACTGCCCTGGCTCTTATGAATAGAAATACAATAAGCAAGAGTAATATTTGAAATATTATCTAATGTATAGGAGACAAATGTTTCATCAAATTGTACATATAAAGTAGTTTTACCATTTTCATTTTCTTCACTTGATTCTATTTCTACTAATGTTCCTATATCACCATTATAAACATCATCGTCAGGTTGATTTTTTAACTGTAATATTTTGTCTCCCTCTCGAAAAGTCATATATCCTGTTTTGATTTCTCTTTTAAATGTATCTTTAGGATTAAATGTTTCCTGTAAGGTTTTATTTAATATATCAATTCCTACAGGACCGGAATAAATTGGTGATAAAACCTGTATATCTGATAATGAATAATTCTTGTCTAATGCATCCTTTACAATAAAAACAATCTTATTTTTAATATCTTCTGCACTACATTCAAAAAAAGCAATGTCATCATGATAATCATCAAAATTAGGAATAGAAGTCTGTATATCATGAGCCAATTGAATTACATCGCTGCCATCTTTCTGACGATAAATATGATTTAAACGAATAACAGGAAATAACTGACTTTCTATCAGTTCTCTTAATACACATCCTGGTGAAACTGAAGGTAATTGATTTTCATCACCGATAATACAAATCTTCTTAATTCTTTTACTTGCAAGTAACAAATTATAAAATAACCAGTTATCTACCATAGAAAACTCATCAATAATCAATAAATCAGCTAAAACTGGTTCTTTTTCATTTTTTCCAAATGTATTTGTTTCTAAATCCCATTCAAGTAGTGAATGAATTGTTTTAGAAGCACAATCTGTAAGTTCTGATAATCTTTTACTGGCTCTACCGGTTGGTGCACTGCAGATGATTTCACTTGTTGGATATAACATTTTAAATAATGTAACAATTGCTTTAACAACAGTTGTTTTTCCTGTGCCGGGACCACCAGTAATAATTGAAAAAGGATGGTCGAAGAAATCAAATATTGCTTCTTTTTGTGTTTCATCATAAGTAATCGCAAAGTCCTGCTGCAATTCTTCGAGATAATTACTTAATAACTCTTTATCTACTTTTTGTATTTCATAATAAGGAAAATGTACTAAAAAATCGCTGATACCTTCTTCACTTTGATATTGTGTTATTGGATAAATACGATTATCTTCTTTAACAAGCTGTCTATTAAATAAAGCTTTTTGTAATAATTCCTCAAAAGACGTAAATCCTGCCTTCTCATATTGTTCTTGAAGAGCTTCAGTTTTAACAAAACTATCTCCTGTTTTCATGCACATATTCATGCATAAAGAAATTAAATACGCATACATGCGTCGAGGATCATCATCTTCTACACCAATGCTTTTCGCAATTTTATCAGCCGTTAAAAAACCAAAACCATCACATTCTTCAATGACACGATATGGGTTTTCTTTCAGCTTTTCTAAAGCTTCTTTACCATATGCTTTATTTAAACGAATAATATTTCGTATACCAATACCATGAACATTTAAAAATTGAATAAGTTCTTCCATACTTGAATCTTCTTGTGCTAAGCCATCTCTAATAGAACCTATGATTTTTTGTGACAGATTTAATTCATCAAGGACACTTAAATCATTTCTAATCATAGATAAACAATCATCACCAAGATATTCAACTATTTTTTTTGCTGTTTTTTGACCTACACCAGGGAATTGAATTCCTGACAAATAACGAATAATACCTTCTCTTTCACTTGGTAATGGTTTTTCATAGGATTGTATATTGAACTGCATTCCATATTTTGCATGTTCTACATACTGACCGTAAAAGTTATAGAGAATATCAGGCTCTATATTTTGAATAAAACCAGTAGCTGTAAGAGATTTTTCATTTTCATCGTTCAGTTTTAGTCTTAAGACAGTATAAAAATTATCTTCATTATGATAAACAACATGAACGACTTTTGCATTAATTTTTACTAACTCTTCTTTCATCTCTATTCTCCAAAAAAGAAGTGGTTATCTCCACTTCTCATAGTAACAATTTATTAGAAGAATAATCTCTTCTATATATATTATTCGACAAAAAAATGAATTTCCCCAAAAAAACTTATTTCAGAGCTTCTAAACATATTTTCTGCATTAAATCTTCTTTATTTTTTAATACATTATCGATGACACCGCCACCAATCATGACTTCACCATCATAAAATACGGCTTCTTGACCAGGAGTTACACTTTTAATTGGCTTGTCGTATATTACTTGTACTTCTGTTTCTGATATTTTACGAATAGTTACTGGTTGATCATTTTGTCTGTATCTAAATTTAGCTGTGCAATGTAATGTATCAGGAATATCAGCAAGATAATTCATACCACTGACACTACATTCATCAGAAAACAACCAGTCAATATGTTCAGCATCAGTAACATATAATTCATTCTTCTCTACATCTTTACCAACAACAAAATATGGTCCTGTACCACCGATATCAAGGCCTTTTCTTTGACCAACGGTATAATAAAGAACGCCTAGATGTTCACCTACTACTTCATGATTTGCAATATTAATAATTTTACCTTTTTTCATTGGTAGATAATTACTTAAAAACTCTCTAAAATTTCTTTCTCCAATAAAACAAATACCTGTTGAATCCTTTTTCTTAGCAATAGATAAATTTAATTCATCTGCTATTTGACGAACTTCAGGTTTAGTGATTGTACCAAGCGGAAACATGATTTTATCTAATACATCACGATTAATTTGTGCTAAGAAATAAGATTGATCTTTATTACAATCATCAGCTTTACATACAGCAGGTAAATCATTATACATACCCATTTTTGCATAATGTCCAGTCGCCACAATATCAAAACCCATTTCTTTGCCATATTTCATGAAGGAATCAAATTTAATATGTTTATTGCATAAAATATCTGGATTAGGTGTTCTACCCTTTTTATATTCATCAAGGAATGTCTGAAATACTTCTTTCCAGTATTCTTCAATAAAATCAACTCTTAATAAAGGTAAATCTAAACTGTTTGCTACACTTAAAGCATCGTTATAATCCTGCTCTTGAGTACAGATATCTTCGTTTAATGTAGGATTGCCTAAAATATCATCATTTGTTAATGAATCCCAATTACGCATAAAGGCACATGTAACATCATAGCCTTGTTTTTTTAATAAATAGGCAGCTATAGCACTGTCAACGCCACCTGATAAACCAACCATTATCTTCATATTAGTCTTTTTTCTCTTCATCACAGTTATCACAAACTTCAATTTCTCTTATCTCGCCACAAACTTTCCAGTTTACGCATGTATCAGAACAGAAGTTTTTAGGAATATTCTCAACGATTTCTCTTGAGAATGTCGTAATTTCTTCAGAATCATATCCAACCTGAAAATTATTTTCATTTAAAATAATTGGTCTTTTTAAGACACTTGGATTTTGTTGAATAAATTTAATTAATTCATCAACAGTCATGTCATCTATATTAATATGATTTTCTAAGATGACTTTGCTTCTTTTAGAAATAATATCTTCAGCTCCATTATCAGTACGCATTAGTAAATACTTAATTTCTTCTGGAGACAAAAGCACTTTAAAAATATTTTTTTCTTTATATACGCAAAAAAGCTCCATGCCGACTTCATTGTCAGCCCGGAGCTTTTAATCTTTAATTTTAACTATGCAAGCCTCTTCCACTGCTTGCTGCACTTATAATAAAAATAGAACATACATCTTTCTACCTGCTCGCATCTGACCGGTGCACTCTCGATATTGCACTGGCAATTTACAA
>CAJJTI010000108.1 GCA_905194705.1 uncultured Solobacterium sp.
CATTTTTAAAAATGAAACCAAAATTAACATCAAAACTAATTTTCTCGCACGGCATTAATAAATAATCAGCCGTAATGAACAATTTCTTTTTTAATGGAACACATGTTCCTGTATAATTTCTTCTCCTTAATTTCGTTTCATTCTTTTCCGGGAAAGGGTAATTGTTATTAAATTTTAAAACTTCTTTATATAATTTGTATACTGTTTTATTTAACACAATATCATATTGACCTTTTACAGGGCGAAACATTCGTTCAAAATCATTGATTCTATCTTCATTTAAGTCAATACGATTTAAAGCTCCAATATTTACTCTATTTACTCCAAATTCTGATAAAAAATAATTTCTAATATCAAAGTCGCAATTTTTATCATGCAAAACAGATATGAAATGAACATTTTTTTTAAAATATTCAGGATAATTATTCTTTACAAACTCAATATTTCTATATATATCATTATATGTTTTTGTTTCATTTTTATATATTCTATAGCTATTAGATTGTTCATCCCCATCGATACTTATTGCTATTACAAAATCATTATCAACAAAATACTTTACTATTTCTTCCTTCAACAATGTAGCATTCGTGGTTAATCCAAACGTAAATTTTACATTATCTATTTTTTTAGATTTCAAATAGCTTGTAATATTTTCTATTTCTTTAAATTTAAGGAGAGGCTCACCCCCATAATAGTTTATTCTAATTTCGTGTTTACTTATATTTGATTGGTGCCACATAATACACAAATAGTCTAAAACTTTTTTAATAACGTTCACATCAACGCTACCATATTTAAATGGATTTTTATATAGTTTACCATAAATACAATATACGCAGCTCAAATTGCAATTTTGAACCAGTTCTATTGCTAACTGTTCTGTATTTACAACAGCGTCAACAACATCTTTTTCTTTTATCTCATTTAGGAATACATTTTCTTTCTCAATACATGAAAATATTCCCAATTCAATATACAATTCCAACTTTCGGATATAATACTCTATTTCCTTCTTTGAATACATGGAAATATCAATTGAGTTATCACATATATCGCATTTATCAACAGTCATATACTGACCACTTTTACACAGGCAATAAAGAATTATCGGATGCAAATACAGGACACAACCCAATGATTGGGAAAAAACATAGTAATTTGCATTCCCTGTTTTAAATATAATACTTTTAAATTGATATGCTTTCATGTCAACCACTTTTTAAATGGAGGTGCAAAAAAACCTCATTCTACCATATAATATCAAAAAGCCAAATCGAGCTTACTTTTTCAACCAATTTGACATACTTCTATTTTGCAAAAAGCAACAAATGAAGCTTGTAGAAATTGACTTTTGACACCTCCGTTAATGCTTAGCGATGAGAATCATCCTCTAATACAGCATCACTCAAACCACTTGTAAAAGTAGTTCCACTACAAGAACAATTGTAGCTGGTACAGAAGGCTCCACCTTTCAATGAACCCAAATCCTTTTTTTGCAACTTCTTAGAGTTCACTTGCGTTAACTTTAAACGTCCTAACTGTTTCATTTGATAGATAATTAATTGTTAATAAATAAAGATTTATAGAGCAATTCCATTTTAATGGAATTATTTTCGGCATAATATTTGAGGTATGAATTCCTACTTTTATCAAACAGTATTCCTTCATTTTCACTATTCAAAAGATGGATTATTTTAGATGCCAAACTATCAGATGATACATATGCATTTCTATTTGAATAGTGTAATTTTACCTTCAATTCATTAGAAACGGCCATTTCATTTAGCCCTGTAGTGTCTGTTGTAATGAAGGGCAATCCAAACATCATCATTTCAATTGCTGTATAAGAACATTGTTCATGCATTGATGGCAATACTCCAATATCAGATATTTGATAGATGTCAAACAATTCATCACGTTCTAAATATCCAAAGAAAATCATTTTACTCCAAACTTTATCCCCTAACTTTAGGCAGGTCTGAAAATCTCCATCACCCACAATAAGTAAACGACAATTTGCAATTTCTTCTAATATTTTTTTAAATGATTCTATCAAGAAATTTATCCCCTTTATCCTATTAAGTCTTCCAACAAATAAAATTAACTTCTCTTCACTTCCACACATATACTTATTCCTCAACAATATTCTTCTTGCACCAGACAATCGAATATATTCATCACTTACAAAATTTTTCAGAACGACTATCTTATCTTCATTTACATGATAATATTTTTCTATTACATTCTTCGTAAATTCAGACAAACATATTACGCAATCTGCACAATCATAAAATAGTTTTTCTCTCAAAAACGATTTATATATATTCCTATCTATTACGGGTAAATCTTCCGGATTCTTTTTTAATATATTTTCAATAAAATAATCCAAATTTCCATCCAGTGCAAAGCACCATTGTTGATAATGAACAGTTAAAACAATCTGAATATTTGGATATTCATTCTTTATCAATTGCGCTAAACATAAATCATCTACATAGTTAAAATGGCATATAACATTTTTTTGCCCGAAAGACACATTTGCCTTCAATAAATACCAACATAGTTTTTCATATACATCAGCATTTTGGTCAATTCTAGGTATTTCATGCAAATAAAAAAGACCCGTATAGGTCATCTTATACTCTGCCTCTTCTGAATACAATTTTATAATATTTACAGTCACATTTTTTGTCTGATTAAAAGAACGTGCAATTTGGGCTATATATACACCTATTCCATAATTAGATGCAACACACTCTCTGTCAAATATATAAACATGTATCATCGCATCATTGTTTTAAGTCCATAACCTGCACATCCATTCACTAAACCTAAATCCCAAGTAGAAAAATCTTTCGGCTCTATTTTTTCTGAAATTAGAGATAAAATATTTAACGAATCACAAACATTCATTTTTCCTGCAACATCTCTCCATTCAGATAGATAACTATGATCAAAAGGTACATCTTTTCCATTACATACCGAAAATTCCATCCTAGACTGGATATAATAATATATGCCCATCAAACCTGTTTCTAGACTCAAATCCTTCACTCGTCTCAAGTCTCTCTCCATTATTTTTTCATCAATATCTGCAAGTATCTCATTTGGATCCCCTTTCATAAATCCATTTTGAATCAAATAATTAATTCCCCAGCCTATACCGCACAAACCAAATTCCATGTTAATTGGCAATGCCTTAGAAATGTTGTTAGCAATATCTTCTAATAGTTTTTCCGCAAAATCATCATACATTTCTATACCCGTATACCTTGCATAATGAGCAAAGAATAAAACGACACCCGTTTTCCCATGAAACAAGCCTACATCATCTAAACTACAAGAATGAAGTATTAAATGATTTACTATACGATTTAATAATATATTCTGCTCAAAACTCATTTAAACCTGTTTTCCAAATCAATTTCAAAATATCATTCTCGCCATACCTATTTTTGCTCCTCTCTGAAATAGGATAAATGCCTCTTGCTCCTAAATAAATTTCACAATCTGCATCAAATACATTATTAAGTAATATTTTAGAATCAATCTCTGCCAGCATGTCTTCTAGAGTTCCTACAATAAACTCTCTTCGGTGTAGATAGGTAATTCCCCATCCAATGCCACATAATCCATCAGCCAAGTCAAGAGATAAATTATCCGGCAGCTCCATTACAGACTCTAATATCTCATCCGCAAATTGTTCATATAAAGCGTCCCTACTATAACGGCTGTATTCATAAAATATAATAGCCATGCCTAACCTGCCATTATATAATCCAGGGCTTTCTAGGGTTTCTGTTTTTAGTACGCCATAACGGAGAAGATCCTTTAGGATGTCCTTGTATTGAATGAATAACTCTTTCATATCATTCATTAATTGTAAAATGAGAAATTCGTATCCCAACTGCCAAAAAAGTAATGAGAACAATATGCTTCCTTTATTTTTTCATGGAAAGAGGAGGTTTTTCCTTGATAGATATATGCTCCCATATCATTTTTCGTCACAGGCGTTACTTTTGAATAAGGGAAAAGAGTAACCTCGTATCTTTTCTTCAAGATATTAAACACCCGTGATATCATCAATGGGCCTGTTGTATGCATCACTTTTTGTACCGGATAGTCCCGTTGCATCGCATCAGTAATTTCTTTTAATATCTCTATCCATCCTCTGCATCCTGGCTCAGAAACCATAAATGCGTTTCCTATTAGAGTGGATATACCCGGGTAGAAATTATGTTGTGGAGGCTCCTCGCCAAATCCTATCATCACGTCTTTTAATAATGGTTCGATTGGCTTGAAACATTCCGTATCCAAATCCGTATAGACTCCCCCATATACATATAATATCATATAGCGAATCGTGTCCCAACGTTGTACATTGTATGGAAAACTTCTATACAAGGAAAGATACTCCGGAAAATGTTTTTCTACCAACTCATCCATTTCCTCTCCGTTCCAAAGGTGATATTCCCAATCTGGATTCTGCTCTCGCCAAGTTCTTGCCAAGATTTGTAAGCGGGTGGGCATACATGGTTCTGTACGCCCCTCCCAGACTTGATGTATGATTTTAGGGATTGCCATATGCTTTATTTAATCTCGAATTCCCCTACTAGCCATCCTAGCTTATGGGTCAAGACTACTTGGTATGCGCCTGTTTCTATCCCGTCCAATGGAATGTTGATAATATCTCCAGTTTCTCTGGAAAGTATATTCTCATACATTATATTACCTGCATGATCCATGATGCGGATCGTTAGATCATTCAATGCTTCCGTAAATTCTACGTTTAATACATTCCCTTCTATAAATAATGTAGGAGGTAACGCCGTAATGGAGCGATAACGTTCATCATCCCACCTCCCTTGGGTGGGGATATCATCTCCATAAGCAAATGTAACGGAGAGAAATGATCCTAAAAGGATACATAAGGCTAACAAAGGTGTTTTCATAACGCTATTTTTATTTATTAGTATTGAAACTTTGATTTTGTGTAGGTAAAGATCTGTGAAAAAGCAATAGGAAAATGAACAAATATTGAACAGAGCTTGATCAATGTAAGAAGGTTTGTTCAATATTTGTTCATTTTCATGACTAATTATATGTATAGTTCTATAATTCAGATATATGTTTATCTAAACTTTTGGCATTTCCTTCTTGGCCGGTTAACTTTTTGTATAATCTTTTTCGATACACGGAGGCATTTTCCAGATTGAGCAGGATTGCGATCGCCCCAGGCTTTACTCCTATTTTGATTAGGTAGCAGATCTTTTTCTCGGACTCGTTTAAGGGTGCAGACTTTTGTAAACCTATCGCGAAGTTAGGGAAACATGCTTCTACCGCAACGAAAAGCTTGTTCCAATCGTCGTTTGTTGGAGTCCAAGATATGGGGGAGCGAAACCGTTCATACAATCGTCCTATCTGTAATTGCGCTAATTTCTCCTTCCTTGTTTCCTCTTGGTTTCTTAAATTGGAATTCTCTGTTTTGAGGATGGACATGTCTTGCTCCAGACTTTCTTTGATATGGGACAATTTCTCCAGTTGTTTGCACTTTAGCTCTAGCTGTTCACTTGTCTCTTTTAGTTGTTTTTCATTTTTTTGAGTTAGTTGCTGCTCTTTTATTTTATGTTCCTGTATATCACGTTGCAAACTATTTCTGACAGAGGATAAATCTTTTATCTCTTGCTCTTTTTTAAGGATTTGTTTCTCATTGTCTTTTAATTGTCGCAATGCGTTTTTTCGCTCCTGCCTATAACGGATGAACGTGAAAATGCCTCCTACTAGCAGAGCAAGGCAGCCTATTATGGATAAAATATAAAAGAACTTCTGTTGGGAGGCGTAGAGCCGTGCTTCCCATAATTCCCGTTCGATTTCGTTATAAGAATAAAGTGCTTGTGTATTTCGTATGGATTCGGCCCGCTTTTCCTTTTCTATGGAATCCCGTAGCGGCTCGTATCTATTGGATAATGATGCGGCTAGCTCCCATTGCTTTTGAACGAAGGCGATTTCTTTTAACTGGAAAAGTCCTCCGGCACGTGTCTTAGGCAAAGGTGCGGAATCTGCGCATGCTTGTAGGTAGAAACGAGCTGAGTCAATTTGACAGTTTTTTTTATAAAGTTCACCAAGCACCAGGTATACGGGATATTTGGCTTGTGGTTTCACTATATTTTGTAAAGATGTCTGTAATAATCCATGTGCTTCTTCCAAGCGTTGTTCTTCTATATAAAGGCCGGCCAATTCCGTATAAACGGAAGGGAGGATGTTCTTTCCCATTAAGGCGATCGCTTTTTGGTTACAGATGATCGCACTGTCTTGATATCCCAGCATCAAGAAGGTTCGGCCTAAGTCCCGTAACGCAAATACTTGCCCCATTGAGTCTTTTAGCGTACGGAAATCCTCAACGGCCTTTTTCTGAAAGGGTAACGCTTTGTCGTAAACTGTTTGGTAGGTATAGAGCATACCTATATTATTATTGATTCTGCCGAGTAACGCATAGTCCTTAATCTGTTCCTCTTCTCTCAATGCCTTGAGATAATATTCCTGTGCCTTTAGGGGCTGATTTAAGTCTTGGTTGATCCGCCCCTTATAGAACCAAGCTTTCGCTTTTCGTTCCAGATCGTCTGTTTCCTCATAATAATCCGTTGC
>CAJJTI010000109.1 GCA_905194705.1 uncultured Solobacterium sp.
AATCAATAAATTCTAGAAAATTTAACTATTTATTGACATTTAATAGTTTGTCTTTAACTTGTAAACTTGAAGCTATATCAATAATTAGTTTTTTGTGACATTCTGTAAATCTTGGCAAAACCTTTCATAATCAAACTTGCCTTTGGTTTTGACTTTTTTTACTGCTCTTATAATAGTATTTCTAATAATAATAACTTTTTCCTCATCTGTCGCATTATAATATTGGTCAAAATCTATTCTAATATCAACGCTGGCACAACTTCCATTTCCAATAAATCTAACCTTTTCTTTCCACATTCCCTTTTGATACAAATCCTTTGGAGCACATTGAGGACATATACCAATTACTTTCAAAATCTCGCTATATTCCTTATCTTTGAAGTATTCATGACATTTTTTACAATAGTAGTATACACCTTCATTCACGCCATATTGCTGAGTAAAATAAGCAGGCGAGTTGATGTTTAATTCCAATTTTTATCACCTCTCATTTTGATTTACTTTCTTGTTCCATCTTCATAAAACATCTTTTTTAAAGCAAGTTCTGTTGGAATAATGGATACAATTAGAATAATACATTGCAATAGGACAAAGATAAGAGAAATCATACTATATGTATTGTCATTAGTACGTAATAGTAATACAGAAACAAGAACTGAAAAAGCAAGCATGAATAACCCCATCTTATACCAAAGTCTTCCACAGTGCTCATTCGCAAATTTCCATGTATCCATATTTTTCATTGAACGCGTTGTTCTGTATCCTACCAAACCATTTATTTTTTTGGGACAATGTTTCCACATGATTCTTCCTGTTACAATCACAACAACAGGAATCAACAAGTTACAAAAAAACAATACATACATAAGATATACCTCCTTTTGCATTTGTCTTATATCATTAATAGAAGCAGTTGTCGCAAAACTTGCGACAACTGAACGATTCAATTCTTCTTTCAATGCATCCTTAATATGCTTACCTAGCGTCTTGACATGTCTCTCAAATAATTCAACCACACGATATCATTATTAACAGGCACATTAAGTTTAATTTCTTTATCTGCTGTTTCAAACAAAACCTATTCGTTTTTCATAATAGATTTACCTTCTTGTTGATTAAGTTCTTTCTCCTTTACATCTTCTTATCTTTTATATAGATACAGAAAAAGAACTTTCCTATATAAGTATTATACCATTTCTTATCTACAATTGTTTTTACTAACTATATTATAATATTTATCTCATTATAAAAACAGGAGTATCACCCCCGCCAATATGGGCGAAGGAATACTCCTGTCTAGGTTTATTGTAAGCATAATTCAAATAATAATCAACTATCATTTATAGAATCTTAATACCTGGTATTGATAACAGTCATCCTTATCTAGATAACCAACAGAAATACCTTTTCCATTATATGCTGTTTTACCACTACTTGATTTTTAAGAATTCTATTTTTTACTATATTTTAATATAATCATTTTTTCTTTTTTCTTCACTTCATCATTTAGTTTCTTAAATAAATGCTGATTAGAATCAAGTCCAATTTCTAACCACTCTCCATTTTCTTTTGCTTCTTTTTCTATTTTTTCTCTTTCTCTTGCATAATCAGTATACAATCTTGTCAATTCATCTCTCATTTTTTCATTAGTTATTTTCATTTTTCCATCTCCTATATCCTATTTTCATTTCTTTGGCCTTATAAATGTTAGAACAATGGAGAAAGTTTTCATAAACTTGCCAATCATCCGGTAGCTCATCTATATTATGATTTTCTCTAGATAGTTCATATATGTATTTTTGATTGCAACCTCTCAACCTAGCTAAATTAAAATTTATCTCTCGATTCATAATTTTCTCTTCAAGTAAATTACCCACATGCTTTGTTTCAAAGAACATTTCTTTATTTATAACAACAATTATAATTGGCGCAATAACAACAAAAATAGTTTGTATACATTTTGTTTCAGGAGTCATGTTTATCTTTTCCTGCATAATATTTATAAACAAATAAAAAATAATTGTTGCAAGCATACTTCTGTTATTCTTTACATATACCCATGTCTGAAGGAAATCAAGTGGTATCACGCTAAGAAGAAAGTTAATCACATACATGATTCCCATCTCTTTAAGTCCATACTGGTACGTTCCAGGTATCCAGAATAATGGCACATGCCACAAAGACCAGATACATCCAAAGATGATAGACTCCTTAAACCAGCTGTTGTATGCACCAACAGCATCCTCTCCATAACCTCTCCAACCTAACTCCTCTATGCAGGATGCCAACAAAATTGTAAGAAATGCAGACGTACCACCTATAGAAAATGAAAAGTCTTCTGTAAATGAAAACTGATTTATACTGCCGCCAAATAATACTGATGTACCGATTGAAGCCGTCACTATCACAGCAAATATCAGCACTGCAATTAATATATATTTAGGTTTTATTCTATAAAACCCAATCAGCTTCTTCTTAAAATCATTAATGAGTGCTTTATTCTTAGACGTAAATACAGTTACTACGGCAACCATGGCAGGTGAAACCAAGCCAAGAAACATTCCAAGATAAAGCCCCGTCCCTTCATTAAGTAAAATTGCAAATAGCCACCAGAACCAAGTGCAGGCAAATGTAATCAAATAGAATCTGACCGGTCGATATATATACTTTTCCATGACTACACCTCAGCCTCTGCAATCACAAGCTCACTCTTTATACCATTGAGCTCAATGTAATTGTCTGCTTCGGCATCTGAAAAGTCATCAACCTTTTTGCCCTGTCTCTCATAATAAATATGAGTTGCTATTCCCTTTTTTGTGCTTCTAAATCTATAATCTGCAGGAATTGTAAGTCTTGATGTTGCTGACAACTGATTAATCTCAAGCGCACCCTCATGTGATAAAACACTGATCTGCATATCAAGATTTGAATCTATCTCAATTTCACTTTTATTTCCCTGAAGGGTAACTTCGCTAAGTTTGCCATTTACCTCAATATGTTCATTTTCTATATCAGTAATATTCAGTGTCCCTGCATTAACTGATAATTCGATTTTTCCAATATATTTTACTGGAATAAAAATAGTAATGACCAAACTCTCCTTTGCATCTGCTTCACTGGCTTCATTAAATCTGTTAAGATCAATATCGATTCGGTTTTTTATATCATCAATCTTTACTTTATAATCTGCCAGAAGATTCTTATAGACATTTGAAAACATTGCGACTTCAATTTTTTCTCCATGATATGCCTTTAAATCTACAGCATATGCTCCACCAAGCTTGATATCAAAATTCTTCTTACCATCAATATCGTATTCAGTACGACTTTCATAGATGTAATTAGACTGCTTTTTCTCTGATTTCTCATTCGAAAGTAATTCATCTACTGATATCTGGAAGAGATTTGCTATTGCCATCAGATTTGCAATATCCGGTGTTCCTGTTCCATTTTCCCACTTTGTAATGGCTTGTCTTGATACACCGATTTTCTCAGCCATCTTCTCCTGTGAAAGTCCAGCCTGTTTTCTGTAATGTTTAATTTGTTCTTCTAAAGTCATTTTTCTACCTCCGTTTTCGTTTTGTTTTACTTCATTCACAGATTAGTAAATTAACCTTTACCAAACAAGAAACATTAGCTGTCATTTCACTATTTTTCTGCTACTTTCCGTAGCAACGCCCTAAAATAAAGGTTTTTACAATGAAAACTAAATTTATCCAATCGCCAAATACCGATTGAACTAAATCGCTGCGCGATGGCCTTCGAAGGCTGTGGCGCAGTTTTCTCTTTAACTTAAAAAAGGCAGTAGATAATGAGTCCTAAAAGTAGTATTGTTAAATCACCACAAAATAACAATCGAACAGGATCATCATTAACACTGCCATGAATAGAATAACACCAGAATCTCTTTTTCTCAAGAGGGTATCTTTAATACGTGGACCTCCATGATGGCAGTGACTCATTAACGTTACTATTATCATGGAGGTTTATTATGTACGAAAAATATTTTAACAAGCTCAGAGAGGAATGCCTGATTCGTAACAGGTCCTCCCGGACTGCAGATACCTATATCAACAACATACGTCACTTTATGAAGTGGACAGGCTATAAACCAATGGAAGATTTATCCCTTCAGGATGCCAGATCATTTATACTGGAAAAACGTAATTCTGGTCTTTCATCTGCAACCTGCAACTTTTATAATTCTTCCATTTGTTTCCTATACAAACATGTCTTACACATCCCATGGGATCAGGACATTGTTCCAAGAATGCGATTGGATGTAAAGCTTCCGAAAGTGCTTTCTCTTGAAGAAATTGAAAAGTTAATCAATTCTGCAACCCAGATCCGTAACAAAGCAATCATTGCCCTGCTTTATTCATCTGGAATGCGTGTAGGAGAACTTGTTTCTCTTAGACCTGA
This sequence comes from uncultured Solobacterium sp., assembly GCA_905194705.1. Taxonomy (GTDB): domain Bacteria; phylum Bacillota_I; class Bacilli_A; order Erysipelotrichales; family Erysipelotrichaceae; genus Bulleidia. The sequence continues at coordinate 4,423 of CAJJTI010000109.1, forward strand.
AGATATCTATATGAGCACTATGCAGGTATATATTTCCAAAGGGAAGAATCATCGTGACAGATGGACAATTCTTTCAGAAAGAGCCCTTGATTTACTAAAGGAATACTGGAGAAGTTATCCGGTAAAAAGAGAGTACCTTTTTGTTTCTTTAGATGCTCCTCATGAACTACTAAAAGTGAGTGGTGTTGAAATCATGCTCAGGGCAGTAGGAAAAACAGCGGGCATTGAAGCACATCCGCATACGCTTCGACATTCCTTTGCAAGTCACATGATTGAGCAAGGTGTCCCAATCAACTATGTACAAGCAATGCTTGGACACCGCTGTCTGGAATCAACACAGGTATACATTCACATATCCAATAAAACTGTTATGGGAATAAAGAGTCCGCTTGATCATCCTGTCAAAAAAAAACGAGGACATAAATCTAAGAGAAACGCAGGTGATGCAAATGAATCATGATATCACCATTCAGGATATATTCCATCGATTTCTTCCGCAATACTGTGAGACACACAACTTTTCTCCCCAACAGCAACTAACGGCACTGTGTATCTCCAAATGCCATACTCTTGAAATGGGAGCCAATTTAAGCGAATGCGAAAACTGTCACAAGAAATATATTCATTATAATTCATGCAAGAACCGTCACTGCCCCATGTGTCAAGGAATGGAGGTCGATGAATGGATTGACAAACAGCAGGAAAATGTACTGGATGTTCCATACTTTCATACGGTTTTTACAGTTCCTGAAAAATTATATTCCCTGATTTATTCAAATCAGAAACTCCTTTATGATGCTTTGTACCATGCAGCACATCAAACAATGACAGAGCTGTCTGCGGATCCGAAACATCTTGGAGCAAGGATTGGATATATCTGTGTACTTCATACTTGGGGCTCCAGAATGAATTATCATCCTCATCTCCACACCATTGTTCTTGGCGGTGGACTTGATGCTGCAAACAAGTGGAAGGATAAAGGAAAGAAGTTTTTCTTTCCGGTTAAGGTCATGTCTGCCGTCTTCAAAAAGTATTATCTTCGTGAGCTGAAACAATTCTGGGAAGATAAAAAACTTGAGTATCATGGAACAGCTGCACATTTAAAAAATCGTTATGAATTCAAAGCTTTACTGAATTCCCTCTACGAAAAGAACTGGGTTGTATATACGAAAGAGGCATTCAATGGAGCTAATTCTGTGATCCGGTACCTTGGCCGTTACACTCATCGTATCGCTATCAGCAATCGTAGAATCGTCAGTATGACAGATGAGACTGTTACCTATCTTGTAAAGGATTACAAAAATGGTGGTAAATATATCGAGCAAACCATCAAAGGAACAGAGTTTCTGCGAATGTTTCTGATGCATGTACTCCCTAAAGGTTTTGTCCGAATTCGCCACTATGGCCTGCTTTCCTGTAGGAACAAGAAAGAAAAGATGACTCACTGCCGGAAGCTTCTCAACGGCATTCAATATATTTCAAAACTCCGCGGCAAAACCTGTGCGGAGAAGCTGATGCTCCTTTACAAAAAGGATATCTGTAAGTGTGAAGCCTGTGGAGGAAATCTTCTTTCGCTGTCGCTTCGAGGACACTACATGTTGACTTGAGCGAAGGAATTTGAATACTGAAAAACAGCCGTCTGAATGAAGGCTTATTAAGTGCACCCTTCATTCGATAAGACAGGTTACTACTTTTGAATATATGATGGAATCAGTTTCCAATGTATAGAATCTTTGGTAAAATCAAGAAGAAGGAAATCGATTGAAACTCCATACTGTATCGGCTGAAGTGACGCGATTTTGTTCAATCGGTAAAAATCGGTGTGCAGTCCAGAGAAAAGGGCAGCTATCAAAAGATGGTAAGCTGTGTTTTTCTCTGTCCTGACGCCGATTGTTCACGTATCAATTTAATAGCGCAAAAGGAAATATATGACATACACCCAACTAAGTAATCCATGAAAAATCGCCC
>CAJJTI010000110.1 GCA_905194705.1 uncultured Solobacterium sp.
TAGGTTTCTTGTTTCATAAAAAGATATCTCCTTTACTGAATGTATTATCCAGTACCAGAGATATCTTTTAAAGACGGGTTATGGTTGACGCTTACATTCAATATTTGAAAATTGTATATTTTCATTAAACTTACGATGAGCAAACAGTTAAACACTGATTGAATCAAACATACAAAAATGATAATATAAATAAAAGAGGTGTCGTAATGAATTGTCTCTATGGTAAAAGTTATGATGATACTTTTTGTTCCACAACATTTGATTGAATTTTTATTTCGATAAGACAGTTGTGGCTTTTATTATGAAACAAATGACACACATAAAAAGATAACATCAAGGAGGATATAAGATGTTAAAAGGTATTGCTGCTTCACAAGGTATTGCTATTGCTAAAGTATACAAACTTGAACCACCTGTTCTATCTATCACAAAAAAAGAAGCTGTTGTTGAAGAAGAACTAAACAAGTTAGATGCTGCTTATAGCAAAACAGTAGCTGATATTGAAAGAATTAAAGAAATTGCTTCTAAAAACTTATCTGAAGAAGAACTAGCTATTTTTGATGCTCACTTAATGATGGCTAATGACCCAGAATTCCGTAGTCAAATCGAAGAAATCATCAAAAATGAAAAAGTAAATGCTGACTACGCAGCTGATGTAGTTTCTAAAAACATGATTACTATGTTTGAATCTATGGATGATGATTATTTCCGTGAAAGAGCTGCAGATATTAAGGATGTTACATATCGTTTAAACTGTAATTTAGCAGGTGTAGAAATTCCTAACTTAGCAACATTAAGCGAACCAGTTGTTATTGCTGCTAAAGACTTAACACCATCTGATACAGGTTCTCTAAACAAAGAATTTGCTAAGGGATTTGTTACTGAAATGGGTGGACGTACAAGTCACAGTGCTATTATGGCAAGATCTCTTGAAATTCCAGCAGTTGTTGGTTGTAAAGGTATTTTAACTGAAGCTAAGAGTGGCGATGTTATTTTACTTGATGCATTAAAGGGTGAAGTTGTAATTAATCCTAGTGAAGAAGAAGTTAAAGAAGCTACAGAAAGACAACAAGCATTCTTAGAAGAAAAAGAAGCTCTTAAAGCATTAAAAGATGCTGAAAGTATTTCTACAGATGGACACAAAGTTGAATTAGTTGGTAATATCGGTTCTGTACAAGATGTTGAAGGTGTTCTTGCTAACGGTGGTGAAGGTGTAGGACTATTTAGAACAGAATTCTTATACATGCAAAGCCAAGAAGACTTCCCAGATGAAGAAACACAATTTGAAGCATATAAAGCAGTACTAGAAGCAATGAATGGCAAGAAGGTAGTTATTCGTACTCTAGATATCGGTGGCGATAAGAAATTAAACTACTACACATTTGAAGAAGAAATGAACCCATTCTTAGGCGTAAGAGCTGTTCGTTTCTGCTTAATGCGTAAAGATATTTTCCGTGTTCAATTAAGAGCATTACTACGTGCCAGTGCTTATGGTCAATTAGCTATCATGTTCCCAATGATTGCTACTGTTAAAGAATTCCGTGAAGCAAAAACTCTATATGATGAAGAAAGAGCTAAGTTAATTGCTGAAGGCATTCCAGTTGGAGAAAAAGTTGAAGTTGGTATTATGATTGAAATTCCAGCTGCTGCTGTATTAGCAGATAGACTAGCTAAAGAAGTTGACTTCTTCTCAATTGGTACAAATGACTTAATCCAATACTCAATGGCTGCTGACCGTATGAGCCAAAACGTTTCATACTTATATCAACCTCTAAACCCATCTATTTTACGTCTTGTTAAGATGGCTATTGACGGAGCTCATAAAGAAGGTAAATGGTGTGGAATGTGTGGAGAAATGGCTGGTGATGAATTAGCTGCTCCTGTACTATTAGGTCTAGGTCTAGATGAATTCTCAATGAGTGCTACATCAATCCTGCGTGCTCGTAAGATGATTAACAACTTATCTTATGAAAAAATGCGTAAACTAGCTCTTGAATCTGTTGATTTAGATACAATGGATGAAGTTGTAGAACTTATCGAAAAGAATATTAAATAATGATGTATAATTTGGGGTGTGGAAACACACCTCATTTTTTTAATGGTTGAATATGAAAAAGATATTATTTATTTCTAGTACAGGTGGTCATTTGACAGAACTGTTGCAGTTATCACCTTTATTTTCTGAATATGATTATCACATTATTACAGAAAAGACAAAATCAAATATGAATTTATACAATAAATATGGAAAGGATCATGTTGATATGCTTGTTTATGGCACTAAGTCTCACCTCATTCCATATCTTTTCAAGTTTACTTATAACTGTATAAAGTCTTATGTTTTATTTAAAAAAATAAACCCGGATATTGTGATTACAACGGGTACTCATACTGCTGTTCCAATGTGTAAAATAGCACATAAACATGGAAAAAAAGTTATCTGGATTGAAACTTTTGCTAATTCTACTACCCCAACTAAAGCCGGAGAAATGATTTATCCGATTGCTGATTTATTTATTGTACAATGGGAAAGTATGCTTAAAGTATATCCAAATGCTGTATATAAAGGATGGATTTTCTAATGATATTTGTAACTTTAGGAACGAATGATAAACAGTTTACCAGGCTTCTTGATGCTTGCGAAAAAGCAATAGAAGAGAAAGTGATAACAGACAGAGTAGTTGTTCAAGCTGGTTTTACAAAATATGAAAGTAAAAATATGGAGATTTTTGATTACATGGACCGTGATCAGTTTTCTACTTTTATGAACAATGCTGATTTAGTTATTACTCATGGTGGCGTAGGAACGATTATGACTGCTCTAAAAGAAAGAAAAAAGATATTAGCTGCTGCTAGACTTTCTGAATATCATGAGCATGTAAATGATCATCAGATACAGTTATTAACTTCTTTTGAAAAAGAAGGTTATTTAATCTATATGCATGATTTAAGCGATATAAAACCATATTTGGAAAAAGTAAAAAGCTTTGAACCGAAAATGTATCAAAGCAATCAGGAATATTTTGTAAATGAAATTAAAAATTGGATTGATTCACATTAATCCTTTTTTTGTATATAAAATTCTTGCATTGTATCTAGACATAAACATCCTAGACTAAATCCATATACTAAACCACAGTCAATATGGTAGATATGATCACGTAGTATCATTTTTCCTTTATATTCATCACCATAAAATAGTGTTGGCATATGACCTACTATCATAATTTTATCTTGAAAAGGGTTATCATCTAAGCCAATATGTGACCATAGTAATTCTTCTTTTGGTACTTCAGCAATATTGATACCTCTATAATTATGCTCTTTCAGGCCAGCATGAACCAAGAGATATTTTTTGTCTCTGATTGTTATTTCTTTATAGTATTCACGATGCTCAAAGAAAGCTTCCAAATTATAACAATCAGGAAAACTTGAAGATAAGAATTGATCCATCGTTTTAATGCCACCATTCATATGCAACCATCTTGTTAAATCCATATTTATTCTTAATGTACCAGGATTTAATTTTTCCATAATTAAAGCATCAATATACTTTGCAAACCATTCATCGTGATTGCCAAATATTAAATGTATATTTTCATGATTCATTATTGTTTGATAAATACCAATAGGATCAGGACCGCGGTCACAAACATCACCAATGATGTATAACTCATCGTAGTCAGTAAAACTAATTTTATTCAGCATTTCATCAAATTCAGCTTTACAGCCATGGATATCGCTCATTACATATGTAGACATAAATATATTTTAACATGTTATGAATTACTGTTTTCAATTTCCACTAAAATTAATGTGTTTTTTTCGGCTGAAAAGAGAATTTGTGTACCAGGCTTAATATTTTGTTTGGAAACGATACGACCATTATTTAAAAACAGGGTATTATCGTCAATTGAAAATTCATGTTTAACAAATTCAGTTTTTTTTGTTGCGCTGGGAATAGAAATATTTACATTTACAGTAACTGTATTATTTTGAACATGGGTGATTAAGCCACTTGCAAAAGAAAGGCTCGTATCTTCTTTTTTGTTACAGCCAAGTAAACAGAATAAACATAAAATAAGTCCAATTAACTTCTTTTTCATGACTTTACTATAACAATGCTAAATGAATAAAGATGAAATACTAAGTGAATTTATAGTGAACAAATTTCTTATTTGTATGTAGAATAGTTGTGTATGAAAAAATATATCAATTTAGTGTTAGGGTCTGTTTTATTGGTGGCAGGAATATGGTTATTTGTTACACCAAATCATATTAACTTTGGTGGTATTGTCGGTTTATCACAACTTATTGAACAAGGATTAAGATTTCTATTTCCAATTCCTGAAAGCATCAATTTGCTAGGTATTATCAACTTTTCATGTAATGTACCTTTATTCATTATGGCTTATAAAATTATGAATAAAGATTTTTGTGTTAAAACATTAATTTCTCTCTTCATACAAACAGTTTTATTATCAATTTTACCAGTCATACAACAACCGTTAGTAGATGATATGCTGCTTAATGTTATATTTGGAGCATTTATTTGTGGCATGGGTGTTGGTATTGCTTTAACGAGCAGTGGATGTTGTGGAGGAACGGATATTGCAACAGTATGTCTAGTGAAAAAGAAACCGGATTTAAAAACAGGACAATTATCCATTTGTTTTAATATCATTTTATTTGCAATATGTTTAACAACTTATGATTTAACAACAATTATGTATTCAACTGTTTTTGTGGCTATTTTATATACTGTAGCGGATCATTTTCATTCACAAAATATTAATGTGTCAGTGATTATTTTTACAAAAAACAGTGAAGTAAAACAAAGAATTATGAAAGAGATGGGGCGAGGAGTAACACTTTGGGATGGTCGAGGTGCCTATACTAGTAAAGAAACAGAAGTCTTATATGTAGCCATCAATAAATATGAAGAAAGTCAGATAGAAGCTATTCTGCACGAGATGGATCCTCATGCGTTTGTTTCTTATATTTCAGGTGTAAAAATACACGGAGGCTTTGAAAAGCGCTTATAAGCAACAATTCATACTTTATTTTGAATAAGTGCTTTGATATAATAGATAGGCAAAAATTTTAAAAGAAAGGGTGGTACTTACTATGGGAAGAGCACATGAAGTGCGTGCAGCATCAATGGCTAAAACTGCTGCAATTAAATCTAAATTATATTCACGTTATGGAAAGGAATTATATATAGCTGCTAAATCAGGTGTACCTGACCCTGATATGAACCTTGCATTAAAGCGTAAAATTCAAGAAGCTAAGAGCAATCAAGTTCCTGCTGATGTTATTAAAAGAGCAATTGAAAAGGCAAAAGGTGGAACTGACGAAAACTATACAGAAGCTCGTTATGAAGGTTTTGGACCTGGCAACAGCACAATTATCGTTGATTGCTTAACAGATAATACAAACCGTGCAATTACAGATGTTAAAACATGCTTTAACAAATGTCATGGCGCAAAACTAGCTAACAGTGGTGCTGTAAGCTACAACTATGAATCTGTAGGTTTATTTGTATTTGCTTATGAAGATGAAGATGCAATGCTTGAAGCAATGATGGAAGCTGAAGTAGATGTACAAGATATTTCAGTGGAAGATGGCGAAATGACAGTTAAGACAACATTCCAGGATTTCGGCAAAGCTCAAGACGCTATCGAAAAAGTAATTCCAGGTGTTGAATTTGATGTTTGTGAAGCTACATTACTTCCTACAGAATTTGTTACATTAGACACACAAGAAGATAAAGAAGCATTCGATAAATTATTAAGCATGCTAAATGATTGTGACGATGTAAACAAAATTTATACAAACGTAAAAGGTGAATAAATAAAAAATGACACATCAATTTGATGTGTCATTTTATGTAAAGAGCTCCACCAACTTCTTTAGAGAGGAGTTCTTTTCTTTTTTCTTCAGCAAATATAGAAGAATAGAAGAGTGTTGTTTTATATTCCATTTCTCTATAAGGTAATGGAACTTTAGCAAATCTTGAAGCGATAGCTACTTCTTTTTTTCTCGTGTTATGGAGATATTCTCTACCTTTATCATTAAAAGCTAAGATTCTTAAAGTATCTAATGGGGGTAGTTTTTTTACATCTTCTTTTGTAATTTGATTTGCAGCTTGTAATAGAGTTCTACGAATTCTACTTGATGTATAACGCCAGTTAGTCGCATCTTGTATAAAGCCTTCATAGGTTGAATTCTTTTTAGCCTGTTCAATAATATGATTTTCAATTCCTTCACTAAATAAGAAAGTATCAGCAAGTCTTTTAGGATTACTTGTTAAAAGATATGTACGAATATATGGGTAATATTCTTCGATAAAGGTCATACCTT
>CAJJTI010000111.1 GCA_905194705.1 uncultured Solobacterium sp.
ATAATAAATACTCTATAGTTGTATTTTTGTAAAATACTATTTAATCTTAGCTAATTTTAAAACCAGAATGTTGATTAATTCAGTTACACAGTTCTGATTTTTTGTTATTTGCAAAAGTAAATCGTCCAAAGGGATTTATTTATTTTCATTTCCTTTTGATTTCCAAGATATCATAGTATTTAAACCCTATTGCCTTTGCATTAGCCAAATAACAAAAGTAAGAATAAAAATTTTCAATTTATTCAAGACAAATCAGAGAACCATTTATATCCAGTTCTTTGTATCAATCAAAAAGTATTTTCATCCTATTGCACTCCTTCGTCAAAAACATATAAAACTAGATGTTTCTTCACCCTTCTAAACAAGCAATCCTGTATATCATGCCAAAAGATTTATCCCATATATTAACGATATATATGTAGCTAAAGAAATAGCTGGACCAAAAGGTATCTTTTCTTTTCTCATAAATATAATAAAGAATAAACCAATGATACAAGATATCATCAAATTAAATATACTTTCAAATAATCCTAAATATAGAGTAACTAAAAATAACAGTTTAATATCACCGCCACCCATTGAGTCTTTATTTAATAATTTACTCATGCATAAACTAATTACTAATACACCACCACTAATAATTAATGCACTGATTAAATAACTAATGTAATAATGCAAACTATATCCTTGCATCAAGCCGAAGATTAACCACCATAAAATTCCAAATATAATAAAACCATCTGGTATTTCAAATGTCTGTAAATCACATAAAGATAAACCAAATAAAAGTGTTATTAATCCCAGTTCATTGATAAGTTCAAGATCTATATATCCTTGTGTAATTACAAATATCACAAATAAAATACCTAAACTAATTTCTGTTAACACATACTGTTTAGATAACTTTGTATCACAATATCTGCATCTTCCTTTTAAAGAAATAAAGCTGATCACAGGTATTAAATCTAAAAAAGATAAAGTATGACCACATGTGTCACACTTGCTTCTGCCTGTCCACCATTTTTCTTTTTTACTGTAACGATCAGCTATACAATTCATAAAACTGGCAAGTATTGTACCTAATATAAACACAAAAACTAATACATATATGCAAAGAAATGTATTGTCATTAATATCCATGTTCCCCACTTTCCAAAAACTTTGAAGTTATTTATTCAACTTTCAACATTCTATAGCCTATACCAATATGTGTTTGTATATATTGAGGACCATTTGCATCTTTCTCAAGTTTCTTTCTTAATGTTGCCATAAATACTCTTAAAGAAGCCACATCACTATCAAAACTAGTGCCCCATATATTTTGTGTGATATAGGTATGTGTTAATACTTTACCAACATTATGAGATAAAAGACATAACAATTTATATTCTATAGGTGTTAAATGTAATTCTTCTTCTCCTAAAAATGCACATCCAGCGGCGTAATCTATTTTTAAGTTGCCATTTACAAAAATAGAAGAAGCTTGATTACTTTGATTTAAAGACATTAGTCTTCTTTGAATTACTCTTAATCTTGCTAATAATTCTTCAATAGAGAATGGTTTAGTTAAATAATCATCTGCCCCTGCATCTAATGCTTCTATCTTATCGTTATCTTCACTTCTTGCACTTAGCACAATAATTGGCATATTAGACCATGAACGTATTGTTTTAATTACTTCTACACCGTCTATATCAGGTAAACCTAAATCAAGTAATACAATCTCAGGATTATGAGAAGAAGCTTCCATAATAGCAGCGTTACCATTTTCGGCTGTAATATATTTATAATCATGTGTTTTTAAAGTCGTTACAATTAAATTTCTAACGGGACTGTCATCTTCTACAACTAATATTAATGGTTTATTGTTCATTGATATTTACCTCTTTTGACTCTAATGTAAATGTAAAATTACAACCATGTGGTACTGCATCCGTTAAAGTTAATTCACCGCCATGTGTATTTATTATTGATTTACATAATGCTAACCCTAAGCCCAGGCTTCTTTGACTGTCTATCACTTTATTTTGTCCTGTAAAGAACATTTCAAAAATGTGTGGTTTCTGTTCATCTTTAATACCCGGCCCATCATCTATTACTGATATTTTAACTTTATTTTCTTCTTTCCTCGCTCTTACTGTAATTGTAGAACCAGCAGGCGTATATTTAATTGCATTATCCACAAGATTAATAATTACTTGAATAATTAGACGAGCATCCATATTCGCTAATAATATTGTCTCACTGTAGTCTTTTACTAAATGATGCTCTGATATCTTACGATTAACATGCTTTAATGCTTCGTCTATGACATCTTCTACAACTTGCAAAGATAAATTAATTTGCAATTTACCATCATTCAAGCGGGTTACCGACAATAAGTTTTCAACAACATTTGTTAACCATTCAGAATCATCATAAATATCTGTATATATCTGTTTTCTTGTTTCATCATCAATTTTTTGATCAAGATATAACAAAGTACTGGCGTTACCAGAAATAGATGTTAGTGGTGTTCTTAAATCATGAGAAATAGAACGTAGTAAATCAGCTCTTAGTTGTTCATCTTTAGCTCTAATTGCAGCCACTTCTTTTTCTTTTGCATTTCTTGCATTATCTAAAGCTAATGCACATTCACCTAAAATTGATAACAAGATACTATATTCAAAAGCATCTAATTTATTTTCTTTTACTGGTATGCCAACAACACCATATACCTTCCCACCAATACGAATAGCTAAATACAGGCACTTTGCATGATTAAAATGTGTAGAAGTAGCTCCTGCTCTTCGCTTATTTTCTAATACCCACTTAGCTACTTCTTTTTCATCGTCATCAAGCAAAGATAAATCTTTTTGATTATTATCATTAGAAAATAAATAACCATTAGATAAACTATTATCTTTTACGGTATATGCCACAATATTTCTACTTAACAGTTTTGTTAACTGCGTACATGTTATTTCAATGATTTCTGTATCATCATTTGCTTTTTGAAGAAGCTGGTTTGTGTCAAATAATATTTGTGTTCTAAATGCTGCCTGAGCACTTAATTTTGCGTGATCTTTTAATTTAGATGCTAACGTACCTGAAAGAATTGAAGCTGTTAACATAATAACAAAAGTTACAGGATATCCAGAGCCATATGCGTAAAGTGTAAGTCTAGGTTCTGTCATAAAATAATTAAATAAAACTACACTGCTGAAAGAAAACAAAACACTGCATACATAACCTTTTGTTAGTATTGAAGTTAATAAAACTCCAAGCAAGTATACGGTAATGATATTTGCATCTGTAAAACCTAAATGGAAAAAGAGTAAACCCATCCATGTACATAATGCAAGTAATAAAGCCGTAATTACAATATCAGATAAAACGACTTTATCTTTTCTTACTGCTAAATTCTTTTGTTTAAAATGTATGGAATTTTCACTCTTATCTGGAACGATATATATTTCTCTTTCAGGATTATCTTGAATGAGTCTTTCTGTAAAACTTTTGCCTATTGAAAATAATTTATGTTCCTCAAGTCTTCTGCCAACAACAATTCTTGTGACATTAGACATTCTTGCATATTCATTGATTTGCAAAAGAACATCTTCACCATGAGTCGTCACAATCTCTGCCCCTAGTTTTTCGGCTATTTTAATATGTTTTTCCAAGCGCTCTTTATCTTCTTTAGATAAATGTTCACTCTCGCGATTTTCTACGTATAAAGCCGTAAATTGTCCTTTAAACGTATCTGCTATTTTAGATGCTACTTGAATTGTATTAATGCTCGATGGAGAAGAAGATAAGCAAACTAGTGTATGTTCTTTACGCTCTTGTTCTAACATCTTGTTCTCCTTTTCTGCTATAACTATATCACTATTTAAAATTTACATGACTGAGCATTTTCTTGTCACATAACATAATCTGAATATTTTCGTGATTTTTACGAAAGCGATGAATCTCCTGTAATATTTCTTCATCTTTTACAGTATTTAATACAATCATTTCTGACTGTCCAGCTTTGTTATAGACATTTTGTTTTTCATCAAAAATAACATCTAAATGCTGTATTACAAAATAACCAAACGCAAATGATCCAAATACTCCCAAAAATAAAATGATATCAAACATAAAGTTCTCCTAAAAACAGAAACATTTTTTCACAGATTTATTTTCACCTAAAACAATTAATGAATATCCTTTTGTTAATACTGTATCAGATGTAATTTTAATATTCATTTCACCATTACCCTTGATGCCTAAAATATTAATTCCATATTTCTTACGAATATCAATTTCGCCAATTGTCTTATTCAACCATTCTTCCGGTATTTCCATTTCGTAAATACCATGGGTTTCATCCATTTCAATATAATCAAGAATATGATCTGTTGTATAACGAATAGCTGACCATCTTGCCATCAATTTTTCAGGATATGTTACAGCATCTGCACCATTTCTTAATAAGAACTTCTCTTGAACATCTCTTTCAGCTCTTGATACTACAAATTTAGCCCCAAGTTCTTTTAATAAAGATGTAGTTTCAAGTGAACTTTGGAAATCACTGCCAATTGCTACAAAGCAAACATCGAAGTTGCGTATTCCTAAAGAACGTAAGAAATCTTCATTGGTACAATCTCCTATTTCAGCATTTGTAACATAAGGAAGAATGTTATTAACCAGTTCTTCATTTTTATCTACTGCCATAATTTCATGTCCCAATTTATTTAATTCAATTGCGACGTGTTTACCAAATCTACCTAATCCAATTAACAATATATTTTTCATATTCTTTATCCCTCTTTATCCAACTGTAATCTTTTCTTGTGGAAGTCTAGCTTCTTCATATACTGATGAAGCGACTGCATATATCAGTGTTAATCCCCCAACTCTACCTAAATACATAAGAAAAATGAGAATGAGTTGTGAAGAAACACTTAACGAAGTTGTAATACCTAAAGTTAAACCTACTGTACCAACGGCAGAAGCTGTTTCAAATAAACATGTTGATAGTGGAAGGGTTTCTTTAACACTGATTAAAATTGCTCCTGTAAAGCATAATACGAAGTACATCACACCAATTGTTGATGCATTTTTAATTGTTTCTTCTGATATTCTTCTTTTAAACAAATGAACATCTCTATGTCTAGAAAATGTCGCTATCATATTTGTAAATAATAAAGCAAATGTTGTTGTCTTCATCCCACCAGCTGTAGAACCTGGTGAACCACCTATTAGCATAAGTAGAACCATTATTGCTTTTGAGGAACTTGTCATTTCATTTAAATCAACAGTATTAAAACCTGCCGTACGTGGTGTGACTGATTGGAATAAAGATGCAAGTATTCTGTCATTTCCCGGTAAATATTTAAAATCATTAGCATAGAAAAAAGCTGCCGGAACAACAATCAAGAACAATGTAGTCGATAATATCACCTTACTTTGCATACGATATTTATGAAAATTAAACTTATGAACATAAATATCTTCCCATGTTAAAAAACCAATGCCGCCAACAATAATAAGGCTCATAATCGTGATATTAATCATCCAGTTTGTTGAATATCCTGTTAATGAAACAAACTTGTTACTTTCACTACCTAGAATATCAAAACCAGCATTGCAGAAAGCTGAAATAGAATGAAAAACTGCCATCCATATTCCTTTTATGCCATATCCTTTAATAAATGTAGGCATCATCAAGAATGCTCCAATTAGTTCGACAATCAACGTTCCTTTTAATATAAATTGTGTCAATCTAACTATTCCACCTACTTTAGGTGCTGATATTGCATCTTTCAATGTACTTCTTTGCATAAGTGATATTTTCTTACCTGAAAACATTGCAAAAGCAACCGCAATTGTCACAACACCAAGTCCACCTATTTCAATTAAAATTAAAATAATTGTCTGTCCAAAATAAGACCAGTATGTTCCTGTATCTTTTACTACTAATCCTGTTACGCACACTGCAGAAGTAGAAGTAAATAATGCTTCATGGAAAGGGGTAACTACTCCTTCTTTTGACGCTATTGGTAGCATCAATAAAATTGCACCAACTAATATAACAAGCATAAATCCAGTTGTAATTAACTGGAAAGATGACCAATGTTTTCTTTTGTGAAATACTTTCTCCATATTTTGCGTATCCCCTAACGCATATATTTTAAAGAGTAGTAAACTAAGACAGTATTAATAAGTCATCTATTCGTATTAAGATTGTATAAAGATTGTATTTATACAAAAAAGAATCAAACCATAACGGGCGCTTTAAATTATTGCGTGGGTGTGGGAGTTGATTAACATAATGCGTGGGAAT
>CAJJTI010000112.1 GCA_905194705.1 uncultured Solobacterium sp.
CAGCAAAAAACGATTGAAGTAACACCCAAAATAACACTTAGTGAAATAAGTATAGATATGACTTATAAAAAATACATGAAACAAATGCTTAATAATCCATATACAACAGAATTAATTGATTAGATAGATTTGGTATTATAAAATATATAATAAGGATAACTATACATTGTTAAGATATATGAAAAGAGGAATTAAAATGTCAGCCGACATTTCAGAAATCTGATGTAAGCAAGCTTACATCAGATTTCTGATCTTTTAACCATGATATCATAATTTATTATTGAAGGAGAACAGTATATGAAAAAACGAGTAAATACTATTTTTGTTATTATTTGCATAGTAGATATTATTGTAAGTCTTATACTGATTGATGTTCCAGGGATAAACATCGCGGTAATTATAATAAGTTTGTTTTTTTTAGGAATCTTATATTATATTGTAAGAAAGCTTTTGTATTTGGAGGAACTGCTTTTAGCGATAAATCGACGTGAGGATAATAAGGAAATACATGAAAAAATTATGTGATTTTAAAATTAGATCTGTAACGTCCTTTAAATTATCTACTAAAATATCCGCCTTTTCTTGATTTATGCCGAAACGATAATCTTTAATTCCTATTGTATATAAATTGGCATTCTTAGCTGCTTGAATACCAAGAGCTGAATCTTCTACAACTATACATTCATCATCATTTAAGTCAAAATGTTCTTTGCATTTATTGTAAATTTGTGGAGATGGTTTTGATTCTGTTAAATCTCTTCCTGAAATAACAAAATCAAAAATACCTTCTAGTCCACATGCTATTATATTTCTTTGCAAATATTCCATTGCTGAAGAAGATGCTAATGCAAGAAGAAATTCTTTTTCTTTGAGTGTAGTTAAAGCCTCTTTTACTTCAGGAAACATAATTGTACCGTAATTAAAATCTTTTAATTTTTTATGTGCATTTACAATTCCTTCATCAAATTCTTCATATGTATATGGAATTATATCTTTATATTCATCATAAACACCTTTCCAATAATTTAATTTTGGATTACTACCGATATCTCCATAAACTATACTCTCGGATAATGGAATATTTGCTTCTTTAAAATAATTAATAGTATTATCAGTGTGTAATTTTTCCGAATCAACTATAACCCCATCAAAATCAAAAAATATTGCTTTAATCATATCTAGTCTCCCTCCTGTATTAATCATTATTTATATTATTCCATCCAAAGCGAATTATTGAAATAATAATAGATAACTCTGTAACAACTTCATCTAAAATTCCTGCCCACGATCCTACAATCACATCATATATAATCCATAAGGGCGAATTCACAAACATAGCAACTGCACGAATCTTTTTAGCATTATATGTATAGCTTCCAATTGTTGTGGCAATATTAGCAATTATTGGAAGTAAAGATATAAATCCAGACCATGTAAAAAATAACGTCATTACTTGTAGTAAACAAATAATCAAACACATCTCTTTACTTTTAGCAAATTTAGAATTACTTGATAAACAGAAAGAGCGTGCAGTATTCAAAATATAACTAATTCCACCAGTATATGCTCCAAGTAGAAATAAATGTGTCGTATAAAATAAATATGATAAAAACTGAACTTTAAACATATTCTTTTTATTCTTACATTGAAATGAAACAAAAAATAATATAGTTCCTAAAAAACCAATTAATTGTATCCACATAATCTCTAAATCTCCCAATTTTGGCATCATTTTTTATATTCAAATGTTGTATCTTCAAAAAAATAAGGATTCTTCTGAACCCTTATTCTATCATCAATTTTATATTATGATTAGCAATGAAAAGTATTATTGATCTTTTCTTGCTTCACGAGCATTTTCCATAAGTTTTTTAACTCTAGTTTCATCAACTTGATTATAGAATTTGCCATCAAATTTAGTAGATGTTGCTACAATTGCACCATCAGTAACTGCTAAAATTTCTTTTACTGTTTCTGGTTTAACACCGTTTGAAGCAAATACAGGTGTATCTGTAACTTCTTTAATTGCTTTAACTTGTTCAACATCAATTGCAGAACCAGGAGTTGTACTATAAACAAGCATTGCATCAGGACCAACATTAAATGCTAATGTTTTTGCAACTTCTTTTAATGGTCTTTCTGCAACTTGTCTGCAACCTTCTGGAACAATTGCAGTCATTGTTTTACATCCCATTAGATCTAATGCTGCTCTATGTCTTTCAAGTTCACCTGGATCAATATCACTAATACCATAAACACCTGCTGCAGCACCATGAATTACTTCTCTAATAAAATCTGCTTCAACTGCAGCTGCTAAGTCAAATCCTTTTTTGGCATCTGATGCAACACAAACTCCAAATGGAACTTTAATTTCTGATTTTAACTCACCAATAACTCTAGCCATTGTTGCAACTGTAACAACTTTTACATCTCTTGTATAAGGAATACTAAATTCATTACAGAATAAAATTCCATCAATACCACCATTTTGATAAGCATGTAAATCTTTTCTAGCTGCTTCGATTACACCTTGAATACCTGTACTTCTGTCATATTTTGGATCAGTAGGCATTGCATGCATATGTAATACTCCAATTACAGGTTTATCAGTTCCAAACATTTCTTTCATCCACATAATAATTTCCTCCTTATTTAGACCATTCAATTTCTTTATATGATTTAACACTAATATTAGCTTCACTGGTATCTTGTTCAATAATTGAGCCTTTGTATCCTATAGTATAAATTCCCGCTGATACCCCAGAATGAATACCACTCTTAGAATCTTCTATTACCATCAAATCATCTGTGCCAATATTCATTTTTTTTGCTGTCAAAATATATATATCAGGTGAAGGTTTCCCATTCTGTACTTCTTCACCTGATGTAATAAAGTCAAAGTATTCTTCAATATCAAGTCTTTTCAATACGTCATTGATATAATCTTTTTTAGATGATGACGCAATAGCTAATGTAATATTATTTTCTTTACAATCTTTCAGAAATTCTTTTAAAAATGGCATTGGTACTAGTTTTGCATTTTTAATTGAATCATTAAATAATTTTCTCTGTTCTACTATTAATTCATCGATTGAAGTATCTAGTTTAAACTTTTCAATTAACCCGCTAGCAATCTTAGGCATTGGTTTTCCTAGAACAAACACTAAATCTTCATAATCTGCTTCAATATTGAATGCTTTTAAATATATTTTTACTGTATCTAGATATATTTTCTCACTATCTAATAAACAGCCATCACAATCAAATATTATACCTATTGGTTTCTTCATACTTTACCTTTGTATTAAGAAAGAGAGACTTTCAAAATATACTTATTTTTAAATCTCCCTTTTCAATTATTATAAAATTCCTACTAAACTACATACGATTGCAACGATAAACATAGCAATCATGATTTTAAATACAGTGACACCTTTTTGTAATTGACTAAATACAGTTAATACAGCTACTGCCGGTAACATGCAAGGGAGAATTGCGTCAAGAAGTTCTTGAATTACAACTTCAGATCCACTTACTGTGAATTGTAATGGTGTAGTAATACTAACGTTATTAGCAATCATAGCACCTGCTATTGTCAAACCAACAATAGATAACAAGTCTGTAATTTTCGCCATGATTTTCTTATCAGTAATTTTACTTAATACACTACGTCCAACTTTATAACCTTGTTTGAATGTAAAGATACCCATAGCTAATAAATATGCACCATATAGTAAGATAAATACAATTGGTCCTAAAGGAGAACCCTTTAATGTCATATCTACTGCAATAGCTAAGGAAACAGTTTTTACTAAACCTTGTGTAATAGTATCACCGATACCAGCTAATGGGCCCATTAAACCGACTTTAACAGTTTTAATCATATCTTCATCAACATTACCACCGTTAGCTAAATCTTCTTCCATCGAACAAACTAGTCCAGGAATAAATGCACCCCAGTTATTTTCTGTATTGAAGAACAACATGTGTCTTCTTAATGCTTCAATACGTTTTTCTTTATCATCACCATATAAACGGTTGATAACTGGAACCATTGAATGACAGAAACCTAATGACATAAGTCTTTCATATGATAAGCAACATTCAGTCATTGTTTCCCATAGGATAAATGTTCTAACTAAATCTTGTTTAGTTAACTTCTTTTCTGAAGTCATAACAGCATTTTCACTCATTATTCATTTGCTCCTTCCG
Source organism: uncultured Solobacterium sp. (assembly GCA_905194705.1). GTDB lineage: Bacteria > Bacillota_I > Bacilli_A > Erysipelotrichales > Erysipelotrichaceae > Bulleidia. The sequence continues at coordinate 4,213 of CAJJTI010000112.1, forward strand.
TCAATTTATCTAATCCTAATGCCCAATATAGAAGAGCTGCCGCAGCACCGACTAATGTACAAGCAATAATATCAAGATGTAAATAAGCAACTAATACAAATCCAATGATTGCAAAAGCGAAGAATTTTTTCTTGTACACTGCTTTGAACATCATTCCAATACCTAATGCTGGTAGTACTGATCCAATAACTGTTAATGCTTTAGATACTTGTGCTGGCATTGCATTCATGAAGTTTTCAAATACACCTGCGCCAAAATAGCAAATAATGAATGCTGGAATTCCATATACTACAGCACAGAATAAGTTAGGTAGTAACCAGTCATAAACCCATAAACGTTTTGTTTCACCTGTTTCGATATATTTATCAGCCATATGAACGAATGCAACGTTAACTGTCATTGTTGCGTTTGAAGCTAATAAACCAAGAGTTCCTAATGTTACAGCAATTGTTACACCAACTTCAGGAGTTTGATGTGATAGCATAGTAACTGCTGTTGCAATAACACCTGCGTAGCATTTATCAAATGAAGAAATACCACCCACAGTAATTTGTCCCATATAAATTAATTGGATTGTTGCACCAATTAAAGCACCTTGTGTCCAATCTCCTAAGATTAATCCAACTAATGCGCCTTCTACAATTGGGTTTCTGAAAATCCAAACCCATAATTCTAAGAAAACGCCACCACACATCGTCGCAAGTACGCCGATCAATATTGATTGTAATAACATAAATCCTCCTTATTCACTAAATGTTGTACGTTTTTCATCAGGAGTAACTTGGAAATAAACATCAATTCCACTATCCTGAATTTCTTTTAAAGTATCTTTTTCTGATTGACTTGCTGAAATATTCTTAAATAATTTCTTTCTTTCAGGTCCAGCTCCAATACCACCGATATTTAATTCTTTTAACTTTGGTCCTACTTTAAAAATTTCTTTTGCCACATATGGGAATTTAACCAAAATTAATGTGTTTTCTGGGGCATCATCTAATTTTTCAAGTAATGTTGGCATTTCAGAAAGGCCTGAAATAATTAACTCTCTATCTGATGGTGCAACCATTTGCATTACCCCTTTGATAAAGTCATCTTTTGCGACACCGTCATCAATAATCCAAATTTTTGAAGCTTGAATTGCCTTTGCCCAAGCTGTAACAATTTGACCATGAATTAGACGATCGTCAATTCTAATCATTTTAATTGGCATAATTTGTCCTCCTTTGCTCTCCCTATTTTTTCATCATTTCCGAAAAATCAATGATTCCTTTTGAACCAATATCTTTTGCAATTGCTTTGAGCTCTGATACTGGTTTATCAAGATTTGTCATAAGTTCTACAACCATTGGCAAATTCATTCCCGTTATGATTTCCATAGGTATCTGGTCCTGCAGTTTACCATATACTTTTGTACTGATCATAAATGGACTTCCCCCAAACAAATCTGTCAAAATTAAGATACCATCTTCTTTTGCTTCTTTTACTTTGCTTTCGATTTCCGTTTGGTACTCTTCTAAGTTTGCGCCATAAGGCAAGGTAATATAACTCACACGATCATCTGGTTTTCCCATGATTAACTCTATAGTTTGATAAAAAGCTTCGCTTAAATTTGCGTGGCTCAGTAATAACAATTTACTCATAATTTATGAACCTTTCTTTAACAATTTCGATTATAAAGATTAAAAAAATAAACACAAATTTCATTTTTTCACAACACACTTCCAATGTGTGTCAAAAAAATCAAATTATTTATGAGTTATAAATTGCAAAGTTTTCACAAAGTAAATTAAAATGTGTATCATTTTTTTGAACTGTGTTGCATTTTGACACACATTACATTATTGTATCCTGAATTTTACAGTTTTTAAGCAAAAAAAGTGGTTGAGAAGGCTTAATTAAG
>CAJJTI010000113.1 GCA_905194705.1 uncultured Solobacterium sp.
CTGGAAACGTGTTCTTAAACTTCTTTAAGACAGAAATTAATTCCTGACCTAACTTTAATTCTTTTGCAAATTGGTCTGCGTTATACTCTCGATTAGTAGAGTATATTGGCGTGTGGTCAAATGCATGCCCTAATTCATGTGCAATACACGCATAACTTTCATTTTCGGTCAAGCCACAGGCATTAATGATATTTTCGTTATAATAAATATTTTTTCCATTAATTTCAAATGGAGAATCACCATAAAATATGCCAACCAAACTATCACCATTTAAAACTATATTAAAGGCTTCTTCTTTATCAGCTAAAGGTTTTCCATCTCCATAAAGAGTCAAAAAATCATCAAATAACTTAATTGAAGCGTTCTCTTTTTTCTTAAAATTAAATTGAATCATACCTGTTTGCTTATATTAAAAACTCCTTTATTCTCTGTTCCTCCTTCAAGGAACAAACAAGCAGTTGTCCATGCTTCTCTGCCACAATATAGCCATCCAAACCTTGCACTACCACCTTGCTCTCATCAGCTACATGTACCACACAGTTCTTGCATTCATAGAGTCGGATGTCATTACCGACCTTGGCATTGCCATCCTCATCTTGTGGAAGCAAAGTACGGAGGCTGCCCCAACTACCTAAATCGCTCCATCCAAACTCGGCTGGCAAGGTATAGATTTCCTTCGACTTCTCCATCACGGCATAGTCAATGCTTATCTTCTCGCAGGTTGGGAAGAGTTTGCCGACTACCTCTTTCTCCTGTTCGGTATAGAAAGAAGGAGCCATCTCGTCCATGATGCTGGAAAGCTGAGGCTGGAAGGTGCGGATTGCCTTGCTGATGGTATCAATGTTCCATACAAAGATTCCGGCATTCCAATAGTAATTGCCAGCAGCAAGGTATTGCTCGGCTGTCTCCAGGTTTGGCTTTTCCTTGAAAGCCTCAACCTTGTAGATTTCATCTACGGATGTTGGCTCTGCTGAGGCTATATAGCCATAGCCTGTTTCCGGGCGGCTTGGCTTAATACCGATGGTAACGATGGCGTTCTTATCGGAAGTATAGCTCAATGCCTTGCTGAGCACTCGCTGATACTCCGAGGTATTAATGACCAGGGCATCGGATGGTGTCACCACGATGTTGGCATCAGGATGCTTCTTCTGGATCTTCCAGCAGGCATAAGCAATACATGGAGCGGTATTGCGAGCCTCCGGCTCTGATAATATGTTATCTACTGGCATGTCAGGGATTTGCTCCTTGACAATGCTGATGTATTTCTCGTTTGTCACTACCCACATGTTTTCGATAGGACAGATTGGCTTCAATCTATCTACTGTCAATTGAATGAGGGAACGACCCACTCCCATCACATCAATAAACTGCTTTGGGTAATCGGGAGTTGACATTGGCCAAAAGCGGCTACCTACGCCGCCGGCCATGATTATGATTTGAATATCGTTATACATAAACTATTTCGATGCCAGTTTTTCAAACTCAATTGCTATTTGATTTGCTGTTTCTTTCCAAGAAATCCAATTAGGATAATCTTTTTTAGGCATAAGAACAACCTTATCTAAACATTCTGCAACAGAATCAGGAGAATAAGGATTAAAATAAGAAACAAGATTCTTTCCTATTTCTCTGAATACAGGAATATCAGAACAAGCTATAGGCAGCTTAAATTTCATAGCCTCTACAACGGGCAAACCGAAACCTTCGTAAAATGACGGCTGTACTAATGCAGTTGCCCCTTTATACCACGAATAGAGTTCTTCATCAGATATATTACCAGTAAAGATTACCCTTTCAGTTTCTTTATTTAAGTTATCTACAATACCAAAGACCTCCTTATCCCCTGTAATAAAACCTTCTTTTTTGCCTACAATCACAAACTTGTAGGCTTTATTTTTCATTAGAGAAAAACCTAATAGAGCATTTCTTAAGTTTTTATGAGGCTTTACACTACCCACAAAAAGAATATACTTAAAGGAGACTAGAGGTTCATGCACTTGCTTTACATCTATATCACATCCATTATATACGGCTACTGTTTTATTTGCAGTATTCGCTCCACAAGTTCTTGCAATTTCACTCTTTGAAAAATTCGAAACTGTCAATATCAAATCACTCTTATGAGATGAGAAATAATAAAATGGCTTTATCATAACTCTCTTCATAAAGCTATAATACTGAGGATTAGCCAAATGAAATACATCATGAAGTGTTACCACTCTATATTTCGCCTTACAGGGTAGAAAGGGAACATTCATATATGGAGACCAAAAGATATCACATACAGGAATCACTCTAGGTAACTCAACTTGTTCTGACACCGTAAACATCTTTGCATTGCAAATAATTAGAGAAAGGCGAGTTGGCTGGTTGTCAGAAGATTTCACTATCTCTTTACGAACTTTTTCATCTGCTACAATTAGAGTAAAATCCCATTTTTCGTTTTTCAATAACTCAAGAACGATTTCTTGAACATATCTACCAATACCTCCAAAATTCTTACCCCACATTCGACAATCTATTGTTATTCTCATATACTTTAGATCTTTATGTATGAATAATAGTGAACATGTAATAATTCGAACACAAACTTTATGAAGTTTTTGGAACGATATACCAAAATATCCTTTAGAGTTATATATTTGTTTAGGGGTTTATAATTCTTCCAAAAAGTATTACCAAGATAATGATAATACAAACTCTTATACGGATTTTTACATTCCTTGTACCAGGGCTTTATCGGCCCAGAATAATGAATAATTATTGGTTTATATATATCTTCCATATCATGTATATATTGTTTGGAGACTTTAGCCTTTTTAAGCAAACAAGCATCCATAACATTATACTTCAACGGAATGAACTTTTTACTAGCATGGAAAAATTTATTCAACACATCTTGATCATGAAACAATATATCCTCATGATGTTCTCTTATATAAGTCGTAAAATCATCAAATGTACACTTTTTCCTTATATTTTCAAGATTCAACAAAAGCACCCCTGCATTAAAATATGAGTATTGCTGGTCGTACTTTAATCTCTTACATCCAGAACAACATAAAGATGGTTGTTCTTCCAATGCTGCCAAGCAAACTTTAGAAACATCATAGTTCCACAAACTAGATAAGTCACCATTTACAACAATGTCACAATCAAGATAAATGATCTTATTAATTTCTACAGGAATTAAATCCGGTATCAAGAGGCGATAATAAGTTGCTAGAGAAACATAGGTATTTGCTGTTCCTTCTCCAATAGGAAACTTTTCAAGTCTATGTTTATCCAACAGTATAAACTTCACACTATTTTTATATGCATAAACAAGCTCGTTTATATGCTTAACATTCTGGTCTGAAATATAATCAGAAATAATAAAAAAATTGATTAACCCATTATTATTTGAACATACAGAAGCAATCAAAACAGATGCATGTTGTACATAAGAATCATCAAAAGTCAATACAATATTCATAATTTACCAATATTTTTGCGATTTTTTAACGCTCCTATTATAATAGCAAAGGAACCATAAACTTGAATTAGGTAGAAAGATACTAAAGCTTGGCTTCCAACAACAAATATAGCAATTCCACAACCATAAAAAAGCCGAGTCAATATATCAGTTTTCCACTTACCAATAAAAAACAAGAACGAAAGAATAGATAGCCAATATAAAATAATGCCTATATAGCCATATATAACTTTTATATTACTTGTCATATTTTCAATAGAAAATGCCCTTGAATTCATAAGTTTTTCATCCATTGTAAAATGCCCTAAGCCTATACCACATAATTTTTCCCAATCAGTATGTACAAATTTCATAGCATCTCTTTCAGCATCTTTTCTGGCCCCAATACTATTGAAATTATCAGTCTCTTCACCTTTTATAAAATTATCTATTTTTGCTTGGAAAACCAAAGTTGCATCTTCTACTTTTTGAGCGACAGATTGATTCATCGAAGTTAAGAACTTACCAACTATTGCAACTGCAATTAAAAGCGAGAAAGCAAAGACCATAACATTTTTTACCTTTCTCGTATAACATTCTCCTATAATATACACAAAAACTATAAATGGTAAGAGGATTAGTCCAGAACCTGTATTTTGCATCATTATACTTACTACAGACAATAGAATGAAACAAATTCTTTTCTTCGTTTTAAAATGCAAGGCATTAAACAAGACTATAAGAAGCATCAAAGATAAAGATATTGTATCTGATGTCGGATAACCTTTACTAAATCTTCCAAACCAAATATCATTCTTTATCCAAATTGGTAGATTAACAAAAACACTTATAATGTTCAAGAATGTATAGAACAACCCCACCCATACAACCCATGTAAATACCCTAGAATATGGTTTACCTGTTAGTTCCTCAAAATGATAAAATGCCACACATGTAAAATAAATTAATGAGAATTTAAAGCTCATCAGAATGGTATTTGCCAAGCTCAAGGAATCTCCTTGTAACAGACTAACAACAGATATCAATATATGGTATAAAAATAGGGAAAATAAAGGAATTCCTAATACATACTTCATTTGTATTTTTTTTAGCTTGAGACATTCTATAAAACATAAGACAATAGAAAGTTCTTTAAGAGGCGATATAATTTGATTTAACACAATGTTGCTCCTCATTCCATCAAAAACACAAAAAAAAGTAATGAGAAAAAACAACACTAATCTATATTTCTTTTTTGTCATAACTATCTTATACCAAAAATACATGATAACTTAAAAGGCAAGAATGCATATAACTTTACAAATGGTACCTTTTTATAAGTGAAAGAAGAAACTTCGCGCGAAATAAGATTACAATTTTGATAAAGGCACTTTAACTTTTCAAGCTTATGCTTTTGGGTATTTGGTACATCTCTAAGCAAAACAAGATTGATCAAAAATAAAAAATACAAAGGATTGCGCAATATTTTAACAAGTGTTTCTTGCTTTGGAATACTCATGTTACCTGCATTAGTTAAAAAATCTTTTATTATGCGTGAAGAAACAGCATAAAAGTCATCGAATTTCTTTACTATACTTTTGGGAGACATAGTTTGCCCATCACGTGCTGTCCAGTAATGATAGAGATTTATATCCAAGGCAATACAAGTCTGAGTTGCCTTATATGGGAAATAGCAATACTCAATGTCAGTATAACTTATACCAGTTTGTAAAGACAAACAAATTTCTCTTAATAGACTTGTGCGATATGTCATAGAATGCATTCTCAACATATCTGCATCTTTCTTTAGTGATAAAATTTCTGTTCTTTGCATTACATTATATTTCAAAACACGAGGTAGAACTGTTTTTCGCTTACTCGCAGACTTAACAATTGTATAATTTGTAAAGACTACATCAGCGGAAGGTATGTAATTAAGACTTTGAACAAACTTTTCCAATTCTACATTATCAAACCAATCATCTGCATCAAGAATTCTAAAATATTTTCCAGTTGCCTCCTTCAATCCACGGTTCACACAGGAACCATAGTTACCATTCTCCTTGTCAATTACTCTAAAAGTATCAGGATACTTATCTTGATACTCATGGGCAATGGCAGAAGAATTATCCTTGCTTCCATCATTCACTACTAGCACTTCTAAATGCTTCATTTGTTCCTCTGGTACAATCAAGGAATCAAGACATCTACGAAGATAGTCTTGCATATTGTACGTAGGAATCACTACTGTTAATATTTTTTTCATACTAAATATTTATAAACTTTTAAAAGACGGGGGCATGCAAATAGCAGAAAAATAGCTCATAATGAAACACCTTTGCAATCCACCTACAAAAAACTTAAAAATTTTCCAGCACTTTCTCGATAATAGGAGCCATATCGTAATATTTATATTCCGCAAGGCGACCACCGAATATAACATTCTCTTCCTTATCTGCTAGTTTCTTGTACTTAGCATAAAGTTCAGAATTCTGCTTGTCATTCACAGGATAACATGGTTCCATTCCATCCTTCCACTCTGTGGAGAACTCTTTCGAAATGACGGTCTTTGGACATTCATACACATCCTGACCAAACATCTCGAAGTGCTTATGCTCAA
>CAJJTI010000114.1 GCA_905194705.1 uncultured Solobacterium sp.
CCTTTTATATAATATTGTTGACCGTATTTATATTGGTCATATTCCTGGAATTGGTGCAGCAGCATTAACAGGTGTTGGTTTATTTACACCAATTCTAATGATGATCAATGCGTTCGCAATGTTTGCGGGCAGTGGCGGTGCACCAAAGGCATCTATTTTCTTTGGGGCAAAAGAAAATGAGAAAGCTGAAAAAGTCATTGGAAACTGCTTTTCTTTTTCATTGATTGTCGCAGTGATATTGACAGTTGTATTCTATGTGTTTGCACCACAGTTATTAACATTGTTTGGGGCAAGTGAAGCAACACTTCCATATGCATTATCCTATGCAAGAATTTATATTCTTGGAACTGTCGTTGTATTAATTGTACTTGGCATGAATCCATTTATCACAATCCAGGGATTTGCGAAAACAAGTATGCTGACGACAGTGATTGGTGCTGTCATTAATATTATCTTAGATCCTATCTTTATTTTCGGTTTATGTGGATTACCGGAAATGGGGATTAAAGGTGCAGCTATCGCAACCGTACTTGGTCAACTTTTAAGTACTGCATTAGGTGTCTATATCACAAGACACAAAGTAAAAGAAATTCATACAGATTTCAAGCATTTCCACTTTGATGCATCATTAGTTAGAGAAATGTATAAAATTGCTATTCCTTCAATGTTAATGAATTCAATTATGTCTATTATGACTGTATTTATGAATATGATTCTTTCAGGATTTTCTGCGTTATCTGTTTCTGTCTACAGTATTTATTTTAAACTTCAACAGTTTTTATACATGGCTGTTAGCGGTATGAGTAACGCTGTTATTGCAATTATCAGCTATAACTATGGTGCAAGAAATAAAGAAAGAATAAAATCATGTATTCGTATTTCTCTTATTTCAACAATTATGATCATGATAAGTGGAACTGTTATATTCCAACTTTTCCCTGTCCAATTATTATCTTTATTCAACGCCAGTGATGAAATGTTATCTATCGGTATACCAGCATTAAAAACTATTTCACTATCATTTGTTTTTGGTGGAGTCAATGTACAAGGTTGTGCTATTTTACAAAGTTTAGACAGCAGTAAAGAATCTTTAGTTGTGACTTTACTTCGTCAATTTATCATCATATTACCTTTAGCTTTTGCCTTAAGCAAAATGTTTGGATTAAATTATGTATGGTTTGCTTTCCCTGTTTCTGAATTAGTCGCACTTATTTTATGCATTCGTTTCCTCAAAGAAGTTGATGAAGATTTTATCGAAAACCTAAATTAAAATACCATCACAATGATCTACTTCATGCTGAATAATTTGGGCATTTAGATCTGTAAAAACTTGTTTCTGCTTTTTCCACTTCATGTCATAATACTCAACAATAATCCTTTTATAGCGGATTACTTTCTTTGTACCACTCAAAGATAAGCAACCTTCTTCTGTTTCGTATGAATCACTCTTTTTCAAGATAACAGGATTATTCATTACAACATTCATCCTGCCGATTCTTGCAATAATAATTTTTTTCTTTTTTCCTATCATATTGGCAGCCATACCAATACATTCATGTTCGTGACTTTGCAAAGTATCAATTAAATCCATGCATATATTTAAATCTTCTTTTGTGGCTAAATCACTTTTTTGTGACAAAAAGAAAGTATCTTTTACAATATTACAAATCATCGTGTTATTCACCTTTCATCATTACCACATATCTTATCAAAAAAGAGCCTAATCTTTCGACTAAACTCTTATATTTCTTTCATTTATTTAGTAATGAATTTGAATACATCACCATCTGATACAAATGTTACTGGAATACTTGCATCACCAATTGCTTCAGGTAACCACTTTACTGCATATTCCATACCTGGCTGTTCCAGGTTGAAGTGACCAACAGAAATAATACATCTAGGATGACCCAGTTCAGCACTATCACGAATATATTCATTTACTGTGAAATCTGTTAATTCCATTGTGAATAAGCAATCTACCTGATCTTTATCTGTAGCACGTGTTATTTCATTATCCCCAGGTCCGATAATATGACTTGCAATTCTAGCATGCTTTACGATTGTATCTGGATCACCAATAATACGAATGCCATTCATTCCTAACTTATCTCTTATTTCAATGGCTAAGTCACTTGCTTTAACGTTAGGGAAATGGAACTCGCCAAAGCGTTGGATTCTACCTTCATTCATCACAACAAATCTACGCCATTCTAGTTTGTTTAATAGTCCATAGAAGATACCATCATATAATTTTCCATCTACTGGAATACCACTATGAATATAGTCATGATCTCTCCATACAGTAATACCAGTTTCATCTAACAATGCCTTTTTCTTCTGGAAGATTTCATTATCTTCTAACCAATCTGTATGATCTCCATGATTCCAAAATAAAGCTTCATGAGAGATGATAAGATTTGCACCTAATTCATGTGCTTTACGAATCACATTGCTACTTGCCCAAATACAAGTCACAATACCTGTGCATTCTTTCTCTACATCGCCATAAAGAACCTTGTCACGTGTTGTTTCTTCATCAATTGGTTTACCTGTAAAATCAGTTCCACCATGATAATTTTTAACATTTTGAATTACTTCTCTAATTTTCATACTAATAACCTCTATTACCTTTATTATAAAAAGAAATTAGGCTATTTGAAGTAAACATTTTTCCACTTATTCTCATTTTTGATTGACCATATTCATTTTTGTTATACAGCAAATAATCATAATTATGTTCTATAATGAAAATAGGAGATAAATACATATGACATTACCTTTAGTATATGCACATCGTGGTGCAAGCGCTTATGCACCAGAAAACACATTATTATCTTTTCAAAAAGCAGTAGACATGAACGCTGATGGGGTTGAATTAGATATTCAACTAACAAAAGATGGCGAGATTGTTGTTATACATGATGAATGGCTTGATAGAACAAGTAACGGCACAGGATGGGTTAAAGATTATACGCTTGAGGAACTAAAGAAATTAGAATTTAATCAGAATTTCCCTGAATTAGGTCACGCTTCTATTCCAACAATGCAGGAAGTATTAGATTTACTAAAACCAACAAAGTTGCGTATTGATATTGAACTTAAAACAGGTATTGTATTTTATGAAGGTCTGGAAGAAAAAATATTAAAACTGGTAAAAGATAATGATATGGAAAGTCGGGTAGAATATTCCAGTTTCAATCATTATACATGCAAGAAAATTCATGAATTAAAACCTGATGCATATGTTGGTTTCTTATACATGGATGGTCCAATTGATATTATCAATTATGCTTCAAAACATAATGCTGATGCAATTAATCCTGCTGTATATAACTTGCAATACCCTGGCGTTATTGATGACGCTCACAAAAATAATATTGATATGAATGTCTGGACAGTAAACGAAAAAGAAGAAATTCATGCATGTATCAAAGCAAATGTACATTCCATTATTACTAACGTTCCTGATATCGTACTAGAAACATATAAAGAATATGAATAATTTTGAAAGCTATTTAGAACAGGAAATAAAGCCATGGATGCTTACGCATTTAAAAAGTGGTCAAATTATTTCCGATAAAAAAACGCACATACAATACTATTATGCAATTAATCCTGATGCGAAAGCCTCTATTACGGTTGTTCATGGTTTTTGTGAGTTCTTTTCTAAATATCATGAAGTATTCTATCGTTTCTATAAACAAGGTTATTCTGTATTCTTCTTAGAATTACGAGGACATGGTTTTTCATCAAGACAAGTCAGAGTAAAAGATGCTGTATATATTAAAAACTATGAAGATTATCTTCGTGATCTGAATGCTTTTACAAAACAGATTGTCTTACCAAAATCTCAAGGATTAAAACATGTCTTATTTGCTCATTCCATGGGAGGTTGTGTTGCAACTTTATACTTAGCAAGTCATCCCGAAGATTATGATTATGCTATTTTAAGTTCACCAATGCTCAAAATTAATTATGGTGGTGTTAAGCCATGGCAAATCAGAGCATTAACACATGTTTCTAATATCTTCCATTTAGGTAAAATGTTAGTTCCAACAGCAACACGTTTTACTGGCGAAAATCATTTTGAAAAAAGTAATGCTTTAGATCGAGAACGCTATGATTATCAAATGGATGAAAGAAAACAAAATAAATCTTATCAGACATGGAGTCCAACATATGAGTGGACTATCGCATCCCGAAAAGCAACTGATATTATTCCAATATGCGCAAGAAAAATACATATTCCAATTCTATTAATGCAGGCCGAAAACGATACAATGGTAGATAATGATGGTCAAAACCTGTTTAAAGAATTATCTAAAACAACAAAATTTGTCGTTATCCCTCATGCAAAACATGAACTGTATAATGGAACAGATGAAATACGCAAAATATTCTATGAAAATATTTTCAATTTCTTACATGAGTACAACATTTAGTTGTACTTTTTTTCTGTAAATTATTGCAAAAAAGCAAAAACTAGAATAAATTTTTATTTAACAAAAAGGAGATAATGTAATGAAAAAAGTAATTTTATGTGGAAAACTCTTCACAGCTGAGGATGATAAAGTTCTTGAAAATATGGCTGTAGTTGTGGAAGATAACAAAATTGTTAAAGTTGCAAGCAAAGACAACGTTCATGAAGAAGGTGCTGAAGTCATTGATTTAAGTGACAAGTTTGTTATGCCTGGATTCATTGACGGTCATATGCACTGCACAATGAATGGAGACACAAAACCTGTTGCAGGTTATCCAACAACAGGAGATAGAACAATTGACGGAATGGTAAACCTTAAAAAAGATTTATTAGCAGGATTTACAACAATCCGTGATGAAGCTTGTAACGATTTTGAAGATGTAGCTCTTAAGAAAGCAATCAATGCTGGTAAAATCGACGGTCCAAGAATGATTACATCAGGTAAATGTGTTACAGCAACAGGCGGACACGCAGACAGTAGATATCCACTAGGAATTGATGATCATGATGGTTCTGCATTTGTTTGCAATTCCCCTGATGAATGCCGCAAAGCTGCTAGAAATATCTTCAAATATGGTGCAGATCAAATCAAAATCATGGGTTCAGGTGGAGTTATGTCAACTGGTGATAACCCACATGCTGCTGAATTTACATATGAAGAAATGAAAGCAGCCTTAGATATCGCTAATGGTAGAGGAAAACTATCCAGCGTCCACGCTCATAGTGCTGAAGGTATGAAAGTTGCAATGCGCGCAGGAATTCATTCTATCGAACACGGTATGCTTATGGATGATGAAGCAATCGATATGATGGTTTCTACACAAACATTCTTGGTACCAACAATTATCGCTGCTAAATCAATTATCGAATGTGGTGTAGCTTCTGGAATTCCTGAAGAAGCTGTAAATAAAGCGGCAATGTGCCTTGAAAAGCATTATGACAACTTAAAGAAATGCTTTGCAAAAGGAGTAAGAATTTGTTTTGGTACAGATGCTGGAACATTTGGAAATTACCATGGCAAACAAACACGTGAATTTGAATTGATGGTTGAAGCTGGTTTACCTGCTGTATATGTATTGCAGGCAGCAACACGAATCAATTCTGAACTAGTACGCATGAATGATGTAATTGGAACAATCACAGAAGGAAAATTTGCTGATATCGTTGCAGTAGATAAAAACCCACTAGATGATATGAGCACAATGAATCATGTATCATTCGTGATGAAAGATGGCACAGTTTACGTTAAATAATTTGAATAAATAGTCTACTGAGGGATAATTCCCTCAGTTTTCTTTCATACAAAAAGAGAAGTGTATGCTTCTCTTTTTGAAATCTATTATATATCTGCTATTTTCATTAATTTTGTTAAATCTTGAATAGAAGTATCCGTATATTCAGCTATCAGTTCAATTGGTACATTCTTTGCAATCATACGAAGAATCGTTTTTATCTTTTCTGACTGCTTCCCTTGTTCTAAACCTTTTTCAAGCCCTTGTTCAATTCCTGCTTGAACTCCTTCATCATATCTTGTCTTGCCATATGCTTTCTCATTGTATTCTGTTTCTAATATGGACATAAC
>CAJJTI010000115.1 GCA_905194705.1 uncultured Solobacterium sp.
ATGGTGTCCGTTCTAAAAATAAAGATATTAATGAAGTATTTTGTGAACATTATCTAAATGGATATTGTGATGGTTCTTATAGAGATATCGGAAGAAATATAAAAAATTTATATTTTCGAATTTTAACATTTAATAAACATGTTCATTTTATGTTTGGTGCAGATGGTAAAAATTATCGAAATATGCGCAGAGTAGAATTTGGTGATAAAATAATCGCTATCCCGGGAATTTATGCATGTAGTCCTGGTAAATCATATTTTGATTGTACGTTCTCTAAAATAGAGACTGGAGGTATATTATGAAAGCAGAAGATAGATTAATAAAATATGTATGTGTTCCAACTATGTCAGATCCTGAAAGCTCAACAAGTCCATCCACTTCAAAACAACTTGTTTTAGGCAAGATGCTTGTTGAAGAATTGAAGGAAGTTGGTATAACAGATGCATATATTGACGAATATGGTTATGTTTATGGCCATTTACCTTCAAATATTGAAAAAGAAGTTAAAACAGTAGGTTTTGTAGCTCACATGGATACAGCACCTGATTACAATGATGAAGGAGCTAAACCTAGAATTATTCGTAATTATGATGGTAAAGATATTGAACTAAGTCCTGGTGTAGTAACTAAAATATCTGACTTTCCACATATGGCTATGCTTCAGGGTAGAGATATCATGGTAACTGATGGTAATACATTACTTGGTGCTGATGATAAAGCTGGTATTGTCGCTATTATGCAGGCTTTAGAGTATTATCATGAACATCCTGAAGTAAAACATGGAAAAGTTTCTATTGCCTTTACACCTGATGAAGAAATTGGCAGAGGTACAGAACATTTTGACTTAAAGGCTTTTTCTGCTGATTTTGGTTACACAATGGATGGTGGAGAAATTAAATACTATTGTGATGAAACATTTAATGCGGCTAGTGCTGTAGTAACTGTTCATGGTTTTTCTATTCACCCAGGAAGTGCTAAAAACAAGATGATTAATGCCCAAAATGTAGCAATGGAATTCCATGCAATGTTACCAAGCTATATGCGTCCTGAACATACAGAAAATAGAGAAGGATTTATTCATCTAACAGATATGAATGGTTCTTGCAATGATGCAAAACTTGAATATATTATTCGTGATCATGATGCAAAGAAGCTTGAAGATAAGATGCATTTGATGGAAAGAGCTGCTAAATGGATTAATGATTTATATGGAGAAAATACACTTGAGTTAAAGCTTGAAAAAGGATATAGAAATATGAAAGAAATTATTTCTGCTCATCCTGAAGTAAGTAATATTGCCTGGTCTGCTCTTGAAGAATTAGGTATTAAGCCAGAATTAGAATCATGTCGTGGTGGAACAGATGGAGCTAACTTGTCATTTATGGGCTTGCCTTGTCCAAATTTAGGAACAGGTGCAGGTAATATGCATGGTAGATATGAATATTGTGATTTATATGAATTAGAAAAATCCAGCGAACTTATTAGAATTATTATTAGAAAAGTGATGGAGGAATAATATGATTTGTACATGTACTTTAAATCCATCATTAGATTACTACATGGAATTTGAAGAACCAGTGGTCAAAAATGCTACAAATAGAAGTAAAATGGAGTATTTTGCGGCTGGTGGAAAAGGTATTAATATTTCTATTGTTTTAAATAATCTAGCAATACCAACACGTGCATTTGGTTTTTTAGGTGGTTTCACAAAAGATTACTATATTGAGTTATTACAAAAATATACTTATGTTCAACCAAGTTTTACTTATGTAGACGGTGCCACAAGAATCAATGTAAAAGTAAATGACGGCGATGATACAGATTTAAATGCCATGGGACCATATATTACGGAAGATAAAATGGCAAATTTAAAAGCTAAAGTGGAACGTCTTGGTGAAGGAGATTATTTTGCCTTAGCTGGTAATTGTCCTGATTATTTGGAGAAAGATGTTATTACTTTACTGCATGATGCAATAGCAGACAAAGTGCGTGTTGTTTTAGATACAAATATACGAATTATGCATGCATGCATGAAGAGTGGTCCGTTCTTAGTGAAAACAACAAAGAAAGAACTTGAGCAGTATTGTGAAAAGTCATTAAATACAAAAAAAGAATTATTGCAGGAAATGGTTAATATGCATAATGAAGGGGCAAAAAATGTTTTATTACTTTCTGGGCATGAATCCATTATGGTATGTGACAGTGGCATTTATACATGTGATATTCTTCAAGAAGAAAATATTGTAAATACTGTTGGTATGGGTGATTCTTTAACAGGTGGTTTCTTGATGAATTACTTACGTTCAAGCGATTCTGTCGATTCCTTTAAATTTGCATCATGCTGTACAAGTGCAACAGCACATTCTAAAGGATTAGCTACCAGGGAAAAGATAGACTCCTTTTACGAAAAGACAGAAATTAAACAAATTAAAAACATAGAAGAGGTAGATGAATGAAGAAAATTGTTTTAATCTTAACAGCTTTGTTAACATTTGTTTCTTGCGGTAAACAGGAACAAGAAATAGATAAAACAGTTACAATCACAAATTCTGTAGAATTAAATACATATGATGCAGATATGAGAGGATATAAGTGGTTATATGACAGTGAACCTGCTTTTACAGAGATAACACTAGAAGAATCTATACGTATATTCAAAGAAAAGGGAAGTGGGATTTTATATTATGGATATGTGGGTTGTCCATGGTGTGAAAGAGCTGTTCCTATTTTGAATAAAGTAGCGAAAGAAACAGGTGTTACCGTTTATTATATCAATGTGCATTTCCAGACAACAATGGAAGCGTATAATGAACTGATGACTTATATCTCACCAATTTTAGAAAAAGATTCTGAAGGTGAACCGGTTTTCAAAGTTCCTGAAGTTATTGCAGTTAAAGATGGTGAAATAACAGACCATCATTTAGCTCTTGTGGAAGATTTTAAAATTGAAAATGATGATTCACAAATGAGCGACAGTCAAAAGAAAGAACTGGAAGATATTTATCTGAATTTGATTCAAAGTGCTAAAGACTAGTAAAATAGTCTTAGCATTTTTAATTATAGAAAGAACGCCTATGATACTTGATTGGTTATTAAGAGAAAAAAGAATTCCTGGAGATAAAGTTGATCTTGTACTTGAAAAAGATATTGATCCTGAATATTCATCAGACCATGCAAGAAATTTAATTTATGGAATATATTTGCATAAATCTAATAAATTACTGGGAACATGTGATTTAAGAGTAGGAATGAACGAAGAATTATATTTTTCAGGAAATATTGGTTATCGTATCTATGAATCTAATAGAGGACATCATTATGCCTATTACGCTTGTGAGATGTTATTTGATATAGCGAAAGATGATTATGCTATGGATAAACTAATTATCACTTGTTCACCAGATAACATTCCTTCGCGAAAAACATTAGAAAAGTTAGGTGGAACACTCCTTGAAGTAGCTGAAGTACCATGCAATCACTGGCTTTATAAACGTGGAGAAACCATCAAGAATATTTATGAATATATTCTTAAATGAAATTATTGTTATAATAATGCTATGCGTCGTTTAGTAAAAATATTAACAAGTAGAGTTATTTCTATTGCTCTGTCGATTATTGCACAAATTGTGTTTTTATATTTGTCTCTATGCAGGATTGCAAGTTTTGATAAATTTCAGCCTTTCATGGAGGCGGTAGCGTTAGTGATTGTAATTTATATTATCAATAAACAAGAAGATCCTTCTTATACAATAGGTTGGTGTGTTTTAATACTAGTTTTCCCGGTATTGGGAGTAATGCTGTATTTACTTTGTGCAGGTAGAAAAATGCCTAAGAAATTAACTAAAGGAACAACTCAGGTAAACGAAAGTATGGCTGATTTACTAGTACAGGACGAAAATGTATTAGAAGAGATTAAAGAAAATAATGAGGATTTATACCGCGTGTATTCTTGTGGATATTTAACATCAAAATTTCCAGTATATAAAAATACCAAAGCGACATATTTTAACAGCGGTGAAGAATTTTTTCCGGTTTTATTAGAAGAATTGCGTAAAGCAAAACATTTCATCTTTTTGGAATTTTTTATCATCGATTTTGGTGAGATGTGGGATAGCGTATTAGCAATATTACAAGAAAAAGTTAAAGAAGGCGTTGAAGTAAAACTGATATATGATGATTTTGGTTGCTCAGCGACTATTCCTCAACATTATGATAGAACTTTAAAAAGAATTGGTATCGAAACATATCGCTTTAATAAATTAAGACCAGCGCTTATTATTCAAATGAACAATAGAGATCATAGAAAAGTTATCGTAATTGATAATAATGTAGCTTTTACGGGTGGTGTTAATTTGGCAGATGAATATATCAATGTCATTAACCGTTTTGGCTATTGGAAAGATTCTGCTATACGTTTAGAGGGTGAAGCTGTCTGGAGCTTTACAGTAATGTTTTTAGGTATGTTTAGTTACCTGAGGGAAAGAAAAGAACAAATAGATTATGCAAAATACAAGCTTCCTTGTATTGAAACTCACTCTAACAGTTATTTTCAACCATTTAGTGATACCCCTACAGATGAGGTTAATTTAGGTTTATCCGCACATTTAAGCTTAATCAATCAAGCAAAAAGATATGTATATATTGATACACCATATTTAATATTAAATACAGATATGCAGACAGCTTTAATATTAGCTGCACAATCTGGTGTAGATGTTAGAATATTAGTTCCTCATATTCCTGATAAAAAATATGTATTTTCAATTACGCAGTCAAACTATGAAGCATTAATTAAGGCTGGTGTAAGAGTATATGAATTTACCCCTGGATTTAACCATTGTAAAAATATAATCAGTGATGATTATATTGGATTAGTTGGTACGGTAAATACGGATTATCGAAGCTATTATCTTCACTTTGAAGATGGTGTTATCCTTCAGGATGAAAAGATTGTATTAGAAATGAAACAGGGATATTTAAAGGCTCTAGAAGTGTCACATGAAGTTACTTTAAAAGAATGTAGAAAATTCCCATTATATAAAAGAATATGGCGTGCAGTTCTTAAACTTATGGCACCATTATTCTAATTATGATAAGCTTATAAACTGATTAAGGAGACAAAGATTTATGGAAAAATATGCATTAGTCCTTGAAGGTGGCGGAATGCGTGGAGCCTATACCATGGGGGCTTTAGCATGGTTAAATGATAATGGCATTACTTTTGATTATGGTGCTGGAATATCTTCTGGAGCTGTTGGCTTAGTATGTTATATGGAAAAAAATAAAAAGACCCCTTATAACATGGTGGTTAAATATGCCTGCAATGGTGAAAATGTTGGTTTTAAAGCATTTTTAACAGAAAAACATTATGTTGCATATAACCGTTTATTTAAAGAGGATTTACTTGGAAAAGAACATTTTTCTGTTAAACCGTTATTAGATAATCCAATGCTTGGTGAAATTGGTATGTATGATCTTAAAAAAGGTGAAACAATATTTATTAATGTAAAAGATATTGATGATAATCTTGACTTACTAAGAGGAGCTTGTGCTTTACCTATCGCTTCTGCAGTAGTAGATTATCAAGATGAAAAATATTTAGATGGTGGAATTACAACAATGATTCCTATTGAAAGATCTATTGAACAAGGATGTACAAAGCATCTTGTGATTACAACAAAACCAGAAGGCTATGTTAGAAAACCTGCAAGTAAAATTGTTTTATTGTTAATGAGAATCTTTTATAGAAAATATCCTTGTATTCGTAAAGATTATAAAGTACGTCATATCAATTACTATAAACAAATGGATCTTATCGATAACTTGGTTAAAGAAAAAGATGCGATTATGGTTAGACCATCTCGCACAATCAATATTTCGAGATTTAAAGGTAATCCAAAAGATTTAGATGAGTTATATCATCTTGGTTATCAGGATATGGAAGAAAAAAGAGAAGAAATATATTCTTTCCTGGTATATTGAAATTGACTCATAAAACAAGTCATAAACAATATACATCTCCTTTCTTTTTCAACCTATAAACGCGGTTGATAGCGATATT
>CAJJTI010000116.1 GCA_905194705.1 uncultured Solobacterium sp.
TTTGACTATCTTTATATATGAATTATGATATTGTTTTCCTATGAGTAAGAAAAAAATATCAAATGACGAAATTTTACAAGTTGCATTACAACTAATTGATGAAAATGGACTTGATAATTTGCAAATGAAAGATATTGCTGCGAGATTGAAAATCAAATCAGCAAGCCTATATAAACATTTTAAAAATTATGATGATGTAGTAATTAACTTATATATTTTTTGTCTTATTGATTTTAGAAAATATATTGAAGATAGAATTGAAGGTTCAGAATCAGAAGAAGGCATTCGAAAAATGTCTTACGCTTTTCTTGATTATTTAGAAAAATATAACAACAGATATGAAGTGGTTTTAAAATCAAAACACTTCATGCATCCTTTAGTTAGAGAAGAAGACAACAAATTGATGGGTAATCTATTACATTTTTTAGATTCATATTGTAGAAATAGAGAAGACATTATAAATTCATCTAGAATTTATAGAAGTATGATTGCAGGATTTGCCTTTTATGAATCAAAAGGTTTATTTTCATTACCTATGGTAACAACAAGAACAACATTTGATATTTTGATAGACAATTATATTTCTTATTTGAAGAGTATTAAAACAGATAGTCACCATGTTTAAGGATTTATGATTAATAAAACATAAATTTTTATTAATTTTCCAAAGTACAGTTTACAAGGGACTACACATGGTAGGTATTTGACGGGAGGGGTTTCACCCGTCAGATTTTCCATGTGATATTCAAGCTGTCGCTTGTGGCGGCTATGGTGGTAATCATCAAATCCACCACCCGCCGCTTGTCGTCAAAGGATACATTCTCCCAAGTGTCGAGGTAGCCGGAAATCTGGCTGACCTGTTCCGGCAGTTGGCAAAGAGGATGATGGAGCAGGTAGGAAAATAATTGCAGAAAAATATATGTAGTTTTATAAAACAATCAGGAGGATTACATGGACGGGTAAAAAAAGAAAAAAGGAATAAAGTGCTTATTTTTAGTGTGATTATCTTGCTTCTTGTATGTGCAGGCATTGCGATAGCCAGTTTGCATAAAGTAAATAATATTTTGTTGGAAAACTCGCCTGAGGCAACAATAGAAATTATTGGAAATTCAAGTACAACTGAACCTGCACAAGAGCTTCGAGGAACTGTAAAAGATGCAACAATGAATACTCTAACTGTTCAAGGTGAGGATAATCGTGAATATTATTTTGGAACAGAAGGTGTAAATATTTCAACTGGTGAGACAGGAATAGTGATTGGGAATCCAGTGACAGTTTCATATCATGGCAAATTGGATTTGAATGCATCTGTACAAGAGGTTGAATTACTTTCCATTACGGTTACGGATTCCAGTTTGAATACCGAAAATCCTGAACCAAGTCCCCCTTCTGCTTCCGTGACACAGAAAGCACAAGAAATTCTAAATGCAATGACGCTGGAAGAAAAAGTTGGACAGATGTTTATTGCACGCTGTCCCGAAATAAATAGCGTACAGAAGGTAAAGGAGTATAATCTTGGAGGTTATATTCTTTTTAGCCGAGACTTTTCTGGAAAAACAAGAGATGAAATTATCCAGAATATTCAAAGTTACCAAAGTGCAGCAAAAATCCCCATGTTTATCGGAGTAGATGAAGAAGGAGGCACTGTCAACCGTGTTAGCACAAATCGTAATTTGCGAGCTGTGCCTTTCTGGTCCCCTCAAGAACTCTATGCTGAAGGTGGCTTTGATTTGATTCAAAGTGACACACAAGAAAATGTGAATTATTGAATAGTTTGGGGATTAATTTGAACTTTGCCCCAATCTGCGATGTTTCGCAAAATCCAGAGGATTTTATTTATGACCGGAGTTTTGGACAGAACGCAGAGCAAACTGCCGCTTATGTCCACTTAGTTGTGCAAACCATGTTTCAAGAAGGTATGGGGAGCGTCCTAAAGCATTTCCCCGGGTACGGAAATAATGTGGATACACATACAGGTATTGCTTATGATAATCGCACCTATGAAACATTTTTGAACTCAGATTTCTTGCCGTTTCAAGCAGGAATTGATTCTGGAGCCAATATGGTATTAGTTTCTCATAATGTGGTATCCTGCATGGATAGTCAAACCCCTGCTTCGCTGTCTTCACAGGTACACAAAATCCTGCGGGAAGAATTAAAATTTACTGGAGTTATTATTACAGATGACTTAGCTATGGATGGCGTGCGCAATTTTGCAGAAGACACAAAAATTGCAGTTCAAGCTGTGAAGGCAGGAAATGATATGTTATGCTGCACAGATTTTGAGGTGCAAATTCCAGACATACTTGAAGCAGTCAAACAGGGAGAAATTACAGAGGAACGAATCGATGAATCTGTTTTACGCATATTAGAATTAAAAATTTCACTTGGGATAATATAAAGGTTTATTTACAAATAGTCTAAAATTTCAGTTTTTACGGGAGTGTGTCCACAAGTTCGGTGTAGAACGAGGAACGGGGACTTTCATATACGCCCTGTCTGCTGATGAAACCAGTCCTGTGCTTGTGGCTCCACGTCACGCAATCACAACCCTGTTTTCCTGCTGCTTCATACGCCTTTGCCCTCCCCGGCGGCAACCTTATTTTCGTAGCAACGCCGACAGAGCGTATAACACACTACACTTTGCAAGCAAAGTCGTGTGCCAAGGGGCAAGCCCCTTTGGAAACCCCGGACAACAAAACAGGCTGAATATCTCGCACTTTCCCAGTGCTTGATACTCAGCCTTTATTTGTTGTCAGCAGCCCCCCCGTTTCGTGGTCTGCGTGTAGTTCCTTGTAAACTGACCTAATAAGTGGATTAAATAAAAAAACTAACCTATCGTATCTAATTCTTCTATTATTCATAAACTAATTGTTTTTCACTCCAGAGGTAATAAAAAAAGGACAATTGACACTTTCATTAAAATAGTGTTAAATACTAAATGCAGATAGCCCATATAAGGGTAGGTAAAAGTCCACTGAGAAATCAGTGGACTTTCCCGTTATAAAATATTGATTCTATTATTTCTGCTAATTAGCAATAAATTTTTAATTATATTTTGATATGCTTTTTTATCAGTTGATTTTCGTAAAGATTTATTTTTAACATTATAATACCTAATTAAAATAGTTATGCTGTTACTATGCATTATACAATTTCTAATATGAACCAATTTACTTAAGCAATTATCAAAATCAGATTTTTTTATATATCCTAAAGTTAATCCATTGCTATACATGGCTTTAAAAATGATATTACTAATTTCTTTACCACATGATTTATAGATTGTAATTAACTCCGAAATTGATAATCTATCCATAAATATAAATATGCTATTATATTTATCCAATTCATTATTAAAGTTACTTATAGTTTTTAACATGTGCTGTTTAGATTCAAATGTCTCGCTTTGTAAAGCTAAAACATTTTTAGATAAAGATACAACGAAACTATTAAATGATTCTTTATTTTCTAATTCGTATGCATATATAACTTCGTTAGATACAATTGCATTAAAAACTGATTCAAAATATGAAAGTGCTACATATAAATTAGCATATTCGTTTCGTTCATTTTTATATTTTTGGAAATATTCACCAAAATCTATTTTTCTTTTATAAATATGACAATTATTTTTATCTTTTATTACATTGCCTTTTGTATCTTTTTCAGCAAAATAATATTTAAAGGGGCTGATTACATTTATATAATTATATTTATATAAAATATGCCTAGCTTCTTCTTTGCTACATTTATTGTAAACTACGCTTTTACTCTTTTCTAAATAATCAATTTGTTCTTCGATTGATAAAGGTTTTTTATATTTTATTTCATTCATAATTACCTCAATTTTAGTGTATTAATTATATCTACACCTAATTATTCCCTCAATTAAATATTCCCAAATACTCTATTTTCCTCTTAAAATGGATATGTTAATGAAATAAATTGGAGAAAAAGATGTTAAAAGAAAAATACCCTGATGGAATAACAATTGATGAATTATCTGATATACATCCATCTTTATATACATTAGTAGATACAAGAGACCTAACTTCTCATGAATATGGAGCAATACCTAATTCTATATGTATGCAAGATATATTGGAACAAGCTATAAATCATACATTAGATAAAAATAAATCTTATGTTTTATATTGCATGAATGGAAGAAAGAGTATCTCCATTGTATATGAATTACAACAACTTGGTTATGATGCAATAGACTTAATCAATGGATATGCAGGATACTTAGAAAAATCTATGCTTGTATTTGATGATTCAATTCAATATAAAGCAGAAAGAAGTATTATCAAAACATATCACAAAGAATTACTATCCCCTTTTCTTAGAGCTTTAGATAAATATCAATTAATAGAAGAAGGAGATAAAATAGCTGTTTGTATTTCTGGTGGTAAAGATTCAATGTTGATGGCTAAACTATTCCAAGAAGTGCATAAATTTACAAAAGTTAAATTTGATGTTGTCTTTTTAGTAATGGATCCAGGATACAGTGAATTAAATCGAAAAGTAATTGAATATAACGCAAGAGTATTAGGCGTACCTATTACAATATTTGAATCTAGAATATTTGATGTTGTATATAATATGGAAAAATCACCATGCTATATATGTGCAAGAATGAGAAGAGGACATTTATACAACAAAGCGAAAGAACTTGGTTGTAATAAGATTGCTTTAGGTCATCATTATGATGATGTAATCGAAACAATTCTTATGGGAATGATGTATGCAGGTCAAATTCAAACGATGATGCCTAAATTAAAAAGTGAAAACTTTGAAGGTATGGAACTCATACGACCAATGTATCTAATTAGAGAAAAAGATATTATGAATTGGCGTGATTATAATAATCTTCATTTCATTCAATGCGCTTGTCATTTTACAGATACATGTTCTTCATGCAGAGAGGATGGTACATCTAACTCAAAACGAATGGAAACAAAAAAACTTATCGAACAGTTAAAGAAAACAAATCCTGTAATAGAAAAAAATATATTTAAAAGTGTAGAAAATATAAATCTTCATAATGTCATTTCTTATAAGACAGATGATGGATGGCATAATTTCTTAGATGACTATAAAAAAGATAAATAATATTGATGAGAGAAGTAATAATACTAAACTACTTCTCTTTTTTTTGATATATTTTAAGTGAGGACAAGCATATGAAAAGAATAATGATTTTGTATATATCTTACTCTAAATGGAAATCATCATCTATTTAGAGTCAAATGCAATACAAAGAAAGGAAATTTTATATGAATAAAATACATAAAATAATTAATATTTTACTATCGTATTTTATATTTCTATTCATGTTTACAATTACTCCTATTCAAACTGAAGAAATCATATCTTATCCAGAAAGTTGGATTACTATAAAATTGATATCTTGTTCCATTCAAACCACTTATAATCCTGCTGATTATTCAGTTCGTTACAAAACAGAAGGAAATAAATATACAGCCATCATTCTAGATGAAAAAGGAAATGAAGTTTCTAGATATTCTGAAACAATTAAAGATATGGATATTCAAGATGTTATTCTATTTAATAAAGTTAATACAATTAGCTATGAATCAATAGTAGAAGGAATGATTAATTTAGTTGGTGGAAGAAGTGATTTCCAAGCATATTTAAAAGCTAGAATGAAAATCAGTTCAGGTAATTATTGGCGTCAATGTGATGAACTCCTTGAATATGAATATTCTTCAGGCAATAGTGATTTATAGTCATTAGAAGGTACTCAATCATTTGAAGCTACTACTTCATATCCTAATGGAAAAGTAAAAATTGATATAAATGGTGTTATTGAAACAAATGCGATAAGCCTTACAAATCTTGAAACTTTAAAAACATTAGGTTTTACAATAAATGATTCACCTTCTAGTTCATGGTATAG
This sequence comes from uncultured Solobacterium sp., assembly GCA_905194705.1. GTDB lineage: Bacteria > Bacillota_I > Bacilli_A > Erysipelotrichales > Erysipelotrichaceae > Bulleidia. Next base: position 5,927 of record CAJJTI010000116.1, read on the forward strand.
TCGAAAGACATATAATACATCAGTTACATTCATATTTATGAATTAAAAAATATAAAAAGAGAGTTTTGAAGCAAT
>CAJJTI010000117.1 GCA_905194705.1 uncultured Solobacterium sp.
CCAACGACCTCACCCTTATCAGGGGTGCGCTCTAACCACCTGAGCTACAGGCCCAACTTTTACCGAATGCTTATCTATTATCACAAAATAAATAATACTTGTCAACAATAAAATAAAAAACTACTAGTTTTCGCTAATGGTTTTTTTGATATTAAGTAAAATCATTATTAAACTTATTCCAAGGATAATGTGGCCGATACCGGCAATACCAGATATTGCTGCATTTGCACCCTTTGATAATTCAGTTTTTAATACTTGAGTTACACCTCTTACAAGCATCATTACAGCTGTTATATTTAGCCCAATCTGGTAAAAGATAATTTCTTTTTTGAATTTAACATCAAATGCTTTGATTATTAGTGTTATGAGTAAAAAGAATAACATTCCTGATAAGAAGTAGTGTGTATGAATTTTTCCTAAAGTTGTTACACCATCAAAGTGATTGAATTTTGTGAATTCACGGAAGAATACTCCTCCACTCATTGCTAATATTGCATATAGTATTGATAAATTGATTGTTTTTTTCATATTGTTATCTCCTCTATTTAGTTTTGATTACGGTTTAATCATATTTGATACTGATATATTTACAAGCAAAGTTCTCGCATCATTTTTAACTATTTGTATATATAAGTTAGAATGAGTTGATGATAAACATTTGATAGGGTAAAATTTACAGAGTTAGGAGAATTTTATAAATATGAATGCTTTTATTGCCTGGTTTATGGCTACGATAGGTAAATATATATCTGCCCAGTTATCTGTGTTTTTAGTGAGCATGTTACCACTTATTGAACTTCGTGGAGGAATAATCGTTGCTAGATTATTAAATCTACCAATGTGGGAAGCTATTTTCTATTGTGTTTTAGGTAATATTTTACCGATTCCATTTATTTTATTTTTTATAAAGAAATTTTTGCACTGGATGGCAAAACATAATATGAAAGGTTTAGCTAATGCTTTAATAAAGAAAGCGGAGAAAAATAAACCTAAGATTGAAAAATATGGTTTCTGGGGATTAACACTATTTGTTGGTATTCCTCTTCCTGGCACTGGCGCATGGACTGGAAGTTTAGTTGCTTCTGTATTTGATATGGATTTGAAAAAAGCTAGTTTATCAATTTTAATTGGTGTTTTCTTGGCTTGTACGATTATGTGTCTAATTTCTTATGGAGTTTTCCACTTTTAATTATGAAATATTCTGTAGTATTACCTGCGGCTGGTAGTGGTAGTCGCATGAATCTTGGTTATAATAAGGTTTATTATCCAGTAAAAGGCAGGGCTTTACTTGCTTATACAATTGATGTTTTTGAGAAAGATGAAGACTGTACTGATATTACAGTAGTAACAAATATTGAAACATTTAAAGAGGAAATGCAATCAGAGGCTTTTGAAAAAGTAAGTGTTGTGAGCGGTGGTGCTACAAGACAAGAAAGCATTTATCATGGTCTACAAAATGTTAAAGAAGAAATTGTGATGATTCATGATGGTGCTAGACCTCATATTACATTAGCTTTACTTGATAAATTAAAAGAAGCTATGGAAACAGAAAAAGGCGCAATTTTAATGGTTCCATGCAAAGATACAATTAAGGTTGTTGAAAACAATTATATTGTTAAAACAATACCTAGAGAAACGCTGATGGCTGCGCAAACTCCACAAGTTTTCTATACAAAAGATATTATGTACTGTATGCAAAAAGCGATAAGCGAGCATTTTGTTGGAACAGATGACGCGTCGTTAATTGAAAGGTACTTAGATATTAAAGTAGCTGCAGTATTAGGCGATTATAATAATTTAAAGGTAACTACACCTGAAGATTTAAAAGATATTTAAAAAAGAAAAGGCATTTCATCGTAGTGAAATGCCTTTAGACTTATTCTTCTGTTGTTTCTTTATCTTCAAATTGTTTTAACTGTTCGTTTAGTAGTTCTACTACTTTACGATTGCTACGAATTAATGCAGTAACATCATCAACATTTTCCATTGCTGATCCACTTTCCATTTGATCAAAGTATGCTTTTCCTAAACGTTCATAAGCTTTGCTTAATTGACGTTCATGTTGACCAATTTGAGATTTAATTTCTAACTTTTTACGTTCTTTTGCAAGTTGATCTGTAATAGTTTTAGTAGTTTTATTTAATGTTTCTGTTCCTTTTTCGATTAGTGAAGAAATAGTTTCAGTAAAATCTTTTTCGTTATTTTCCATTGTTTTTATCCTTTCTGACTTGATTAATAAAGTCTAAAACAAAGTTTTTGATATCTTGAATGTTATTGTTACTTTCATGAATTAAATCGGCAATACCACTTACTAATGTATTTGCGTAGTATTCAGAATTCTTGATATTAAGAACATCTTTTTCAATACCTTCATCAAATAATTTCTTAAGAACTTCTGAAGCAGATTGTTTAGCTTCTTCTATTGTTCTTGCAGTTAATATAGATAAATCAATATTAGCAGTTTCACCATGTAAGTTTGACCACATTGTTTTAAATGAAGTAATAATATTTTCAATGCATTCGTTTAGCTCTTCGTCATAATTATCAGTTGTAGTAAATGTATTGATATTCTTTTTGAAAGAATCATTATATTTTTTGGAAATAGCTTCTATTACATCATCTTTTGATTTGAAATAATAATAAAATAATCCTTTAGCAACATCTAATTCTTTAACGATAGCGTTAACAGTAGTTTCAACTACACCATTTTCTTTAAAAAGTTTTTCTGCTGCGTTAATAAATTCTTCACGCCTTTGTTCAGCATCAGTTGGTTCCATTAGATGTACCTCCTTCGATATAACTATAGCATCGACTGACCATTAGTCAAGTGATATAATCTTTCTATGAAATTAATTTGTCCAAAATGCAGTTATCCTTTGATTAGAAACGAGAAAACATGTCGCTGTGAAAATAACCACTGTTATGATTTTGCAAAAGAAGGATATATAAATTTATTATTGAAAGAAAGTGTTTCACATGGTGATGATGCAAATATGGTAAAAGCTAGAACATCCTTTTTACATACAGATTCTTATGCTTTTCTAAAAGATAAACTATGTGAATTGATAAAAGGTGAAAATGGAAAAGTACTTGTTGATTTGGGGTGTGGAGAAGGGTATTACACAAGTAGTTTTCCATTTGAAGAAAAGTATGGCTTTGATTTATCAAAATATGCTTTGAAATATGCTTCAAAGCATGATTCAACAACACAATATTGTGTGAGTTCAATCTTTCATTTACCTTTACCTGATGAATGTGCAGATGTTATCGTGACTTGTTTTGCACCAATTGCATCTGATGAAATTCAAAGGTTATTAAAACAGAAGGGTTGTTTTATTGTAGTAACACCAGATAAAAATCACTTGATAGAGTTAAAAGAATTACTATATGAAGAAGCTTATGAAAATGAAGCAAAAGATATTGATATTTCTTTAGAGAAAGAAAACGAAATACATATATCAAATACTTTTGAAGTAAACAATGAGAATGTATTTAATTTATTTCAGATGACGCCATATGCTTATAAAACAAGTGTTGAAGCAATGAATAAATTAAAAGAAATAGACACAATGAAAATTACTGCTTCATTTATTATTCGTTTGTACAGAAAGGCTTAGGTGTATACTTGAACCTTTCTTTTTTTAGAGCTATAATTTAGCAGTCAAAAAGATAGAGTGCTAAGGAGGGAACATATATGGCAAAAAAACAATTTAAAGCAGAATCAAAAAGATTGCTTGGTCTAATGATTAACTCTATTTATACAAATAAAGAAATATTCTTAAGAGAATTAATCTCAAATGCATCTGATGCGTTAGATAAAAGATATTATGTATCTTTAACAGATGAAACAAAAAAAATAGATAAGAAAGATTTATACATTCAAATCGAAAGAGATATTCCTAATAAAACATTAGTTATTGAAGATACTGGTATTGGTATGACTAATGAGGAACTTGAAAAGAACTTAGGTACTATTGCTAAGAGTGGTTCAGCAGATTTTAAGGAACAGCTTGAAAAGTCTGATAAGAATGTAGATATTATCGGTCAATTTGGTGTTGGTTTCTATAGTGCTTTTATGGTAGCAGATAAGATTACTGTTGAATCAAGATCTTTAAACAGTGATAAAGCATACAAATGGGAAAGTACTGGAGAAGATGGATATACTATCTCTGAAATTGAAAGAGATAAAATTGGTACTAAAATCACTTTACATATAAAAGATGATACAGATGATGAAAAATATTCTGAGTATTTAGAAGAAAGCAAGATTGAAAATTTAGTTAAGAAGTATTCTGATTACGTTCGTTATCCAATTCAAATGGAAGTTGAAAAAGCTATTCCTGATCCTACAGATGATAAGAAAACAATCACAACTACAGAAATGGAAACACTTAACTCAATGATTCCATTATGGAAGAAACATCCTTCACAAATTACAAAAGAAGACTATAACGAATTCTACAAGGCTAAGTTCAATGACTGGCAAGATCCATTAAAGGTAATTCATTATTCTGTAGAAGGTAACATTTCATATACAGCATTATTGTTTATCCCTGCAACGTTGCCTTATAACTTCTATAACACAGATTTTGAAGGTGGTTTACAGCTATATTCAAAAGGTGTATTTATCATGGATAAAGCGAAAGAATTACTTCCGGAAAGTTATCGTTTCGTTACGGGTTTAATTGATAGTGAAGACTTAAGTTTAAATATTTCTCGTGAAATTTTACAACAGGATAGACAAGTTAAAGCTCTTGCAAAGTCTATTGAGAAGAAGATTCATGGTGCTTTAATAGACATGATGAAAGATGATAGAGAAAATTATGAGAAATTCTTCCGTCAATTTGGCAAAAATATCAAATATGACATTTATAAATCTTATGGAATGAATGCAGATAAGTTGAAGGATTTACTGATGTATGAATCCAGTAAAGAAGATAAATATGTATCACTAAGTGAATATGTATCAAGAATGTCAGAAAATCAAAAAGATATTTATTATGCATGCGGAACTTCTGTTAGTGAAATTAAGAAACTTCCTGTTTTTGACAAGCTTATGGATAAAGGTTATGAAGTATTATATTTCACAGATCCTGTTGATGAATTCAGCATTACAATGATGCATCAATTTGAAGAGCATGAATTCAAAAATATTACAAACAGTGATTTAGATTTAGACAGTGATGAAGAAAAGAAAGAACGTGAAGAAAAGACAGAGGAAAACAAAGATATGTTAGCTCTAATGAAAGAAGCACTAGGAGATAATGTAAAAGATGTACGTATTTCTTCTCGTTTAAAAGATGATCCAGTTTGCTTAGTTGCTGATGCTGGTATGTCACTTGAAATGGAAAAGATTCTTTCTCAAGACCCAGCAAACAGTGGTATGAAAGCTTCTAAGATATTAGAGATTAATGCTGATCATCCAATCTTTGCAACATTAGAAAAACTATTTAAAGAAAATCCAGATACAGTAAAAGAATATGCAAGTGTTCTGTATGACCAGGCATTATTAATTCAAGGATTAGAAATTAAAGATCCAGTAGAATATGCTAAGAAAATTACATCACTAATGATTCAGGCAGCTAAATAAGAAATACTAAAAAAACTCCTCATGGAGTTTTTTTACTTTTGATGTTTGTGCTTAACTGATACTGGATTATATTGTAGTAACAAAATAAATGCTACAGCTGCACTGAATATATCAGCTAAAGCTTGAGCTTTTACAATTCCTTTATAGGCATAAAACTTTGCACTGATAAATAATATGATAATAAATATGATGCCTTGACGACTTATAGAAAGAATAAAGGCGGGTATAATTTTACCGGTTGCCTGAAATAAAACTGTAATTAATAAAATAAGGGCAACAAAGATTGTTGTAATTACCTGCCATTGAAGCATTTCTGATCCAATATGAATGAGCAGAGAATCTTTTAGAAATATACTCATAAGTGATGAAGCAAAAAAATATAAAATAATTGTTAAAGCAATAGATA
>CAJJTI010000118.1 GCA_905194705.1 uncultured Solobacterium sp.
CGGAACCTGTAAAGCAGTCAATTTTAGGCAGGTTTTATTGACATGCCTAAAAACTCCTGTATAATGCAGATAAGGGCAGAACCTGAAAAATCGGCTCTGCCCATTTGTAACTATTCACAAATCTTATATCAGTTTTTTAAGTTTACACAAAACTTGAAACAGTCTCCTTCCAGCCTTTCTGTTATATAAAAAACATAATAAAACTAATTAAAATCACTGCTTTTTTCACGGAAAAAACAGCCAAAAACGATTCTTTTTCACGAAACTTTCTGTCCGGGAATACCTTAAATCAAGGTGTTTTCATCACTAAAACTTCCTTTTGCATATCCCCCCTGCTTAATTCTGCGAAAATTCGTGTGCGAGGGGGCGCCGGTCTTCAAATAAACAAGTTGTAGAGATTTGACCTTCCCCGGGATGTAACATAAAATCTTAAATTATAGCTCCCATAAATTTTTCTCTCCACTCAATATCAAAGTTTATCTTGTCAACCTCGAATAGTTTATGTACCTTTGATATGATTTCGTCGTACTCTGATGATTTATCTATCAACGAAGACAATTCGTCTGTGTTAACAGGCATGATGACAACATTATCAGTAAACTTATCTTTATCAGTAGAAGACTGGAGCGGAACTGCAGCAACAGCTTTCCAAATATTAATGGTATTATAATCAAAGCTATCCGCAATAAAGAATGATGTCACTTCCCTACCAGTATTAGCAGTTTCTTCCTCAACTTTCAAATTAATAGAATGTCTAAGCACAGGTTCCCATTCTCCACGTTTTTGACTACTTGCATTCATCAATGTAGCCTCTAACATAACAACCTTATCATCTTCATATATTACAATATCGCCTTGTCCTCCTCCAGCATGTACCAAAGGTTCGAAGTTTGCGGATAATGTCAGATTATAACTGCTCAGAATATCAACTCTTTTTCCCGAAAAGTAATACCACGCTATACCAACAACATACTCATAGATAGTTGGTACTGTTGCGTCTGGGCTAACAGTGTCCTTAATAAGCTTATCATTACTTCTGTTGCTAAATAATCCCAAAATCTCCTTAACTTTCTCTGCCGGATAATTCTTATCGATAAATTCAGCAAACTCTTTTCTTCGTTTGTCCGCAACAATAACAGGAATCTCTTCAATAGTTGCCCCTGGAAATTCTTTTTGAATATTATCTTCAACCTGTTTTGTTTCTTCTTCATAATATTCAAGTATTTGTGATAAGGAAGTTATATCACAATAAAAACTATTTATCCCCTCTTCGTATTCTTCATAACAATCATAATATGAATGTAACTCCTCGCTTATACTTCCTGCTATTCTATTCTTAATTTTTTCTTCCTCAAATATGCATGCGCACAATTCTCGATACGCTAATTCAACAAACCCATTATCAAAACTAATAATACCGGTTGCCTTAAAAATTCGTTTTGTAGTATCCGAATACTCACGAATCTGATCAAGTATCTTTGACAATGAAAACTGCTTAAACATATAAATATTTAAATTTCCTTCAAACATTTTCTTGTATTGCTTAGCAAATTCGATTGTTGTTGGCCTATCTCCCGTTTTTTGAGTAAATACATTCTGACCACACCCAAATGCTTTATTAAGCATTGCCTTGTTATTTTCAAAGAATGTAAGCAATTTGTCTATTGTTGCAGAGGATGGATTCTCTACATAATCAAATAGAAGATTATAATATGCCCAATATACATCAACTCCTGCATTACTTTTTCTATTTTTATAATTATCTCGGAATACCGTTTCTGATATCCTTTCATTTGTATGTATCTCTACCGGAATATCAATCGAAACACCCGAAACAATATCTCCTTCTCTATAATCTGAAACATATTGTTCAATATCTGAAAAATCCGAATATGGACTTAATCCCTGAACAAGCTCAGAAAACTCATTTTCTGACAATCTATGACGTTTTAATAATGCAAAAATTGCCAAATTAAATGGCGAATAATATTTTTCTCCTTCAGTATCAAATAATCGCAGTTTCATCAACTGACGCAAATAAACTATATTAACTCCATCTATAGGGAGCATTGTTTCCAAATCATCTTTTCTCAGTTTTTTTAAATCAAGAAGAAGTTCTCCAACAGGTGATATTTCTCTACCTTCATCTGTGAATCCCAATTTCACTAAATTACTTGTATAATGCCTAGCCCTATCTTCTATTCCTAAATCAAATTGCTTAACAAGACTTTGGAACATAAAACTATTCTTTTGAATCCACTCCATATCTTGAGTTTGAACAGCTGTTGCAAACTCCTTATTACTTTCAAGTGTTTCAACAAGTTTATCATATGGACCATGTTTCCCAAAAACCTCTGGGGATAATTCTATAGCCTGTCTATAAAACTCATACTGTGCCAAACTCTCCGGCATAGAGGCCCAATTCATTTTTTGCTCGTTCTGAATATCATCTAAGATTGTTAAATAGCCTTGCAAAGCATTGATTACATCATTTCTTCTTCCATTTGTATCCATCAGATTAAAAATCTGACCTTCTTTTATTCTCATAATAGCCTCCTAATAATTCACAACAAGTATTTCTCTAGTTTTTTGTTCCTTATTTTTTCTCTGATAATTTGCATTATTATATGAGTAATTCAAATCTATCATTTTGTAGTTTGGTCTAGATTCTATCCATTTTCTTAATAAAATATTTTCTCTTCCCTTTGATTCCAAAACATTAGATAACGCAAATTTTATGCCTCTGTTTGATAAATCATCAAGCATTTGAAGTAAATCCTCTTCGTCATCTTCTGACCACCCTCCCTGCTCATTATAAGCAGCACAAGTAATTAAATATGGAGGATCAGCATACACAAAATCTTTACCCGTAAGTTTATCAATTTCTATCTTCCTAAAATCTCTATGCATAAATGTAGCATTTTGATTTTGAATCACTTCTATAAAGTTTTCGACTTTACAATACATTTTTTGGTTGAAATCCCTTTTGCCCGGCGGCAAATTAAATTCTCCATTTCTATTGAATCTGATTTGATTATTAAATGCGTATACAATAAGTACATACAACATAACATAATAATCAGCATTCCTTTCTTTCAATGCATTAAAGTCTGCTCTGAGCTTCATGTATTTATCCCTATTATATGCTCCCAATCCATCTGAACTATTACAGTTATAGAAATCATACCCATATAGCTTTACGTCCGACAAACCATATCTTTTTATTACAGTTTCTATTTTTTCAATAAAGCATGCTGACTCTAAAGTCTGCATAACAGAATAAAGATTAATCAATGGCTCACAATTATCATTATAAATATATTTTTTAGCGCAAATATTAATTCCAACATTACAACCACCACAAAACAAATCAACAAAACAATCTATTTCCTTAGGAAAAAGTGGCAGAATCTGTGGCAACAATTTGTATTTTCCGCCAGTATAATTTAGTGGCGATTGAATCATTTTATTCCTCCTCATTACATATGCATAAGAATAATCTCTCTTGATTATCTTCTATATCCGACTTCCCAGTTGTAAAAGCTTTATACTCTTCAGAAAACACCTTTACTTTTCCTTTAGCACAAAGAACTCTAAAAATATCCTCATCAGATATTCTTGCATTTGAACGATCATTCCCTTTTTTAGCCATATTATTGTAAGATAATACAATATATCTACACCTCAAATTTGAAATCAAATCCGCAAATGCCTCTGCTGCACTTCTGGTACAATATTTACTCTTCAATGCTGTCCTATCCATTTTCTTTGCGACACCAAAGACTTCTGGCTTTTCCCATCTGGCTACATTCTCAAGTAAATGATATGCGTCGCAATACTGTCTCGAATTATATGGAGGGTCAATATAAACTAGATCTGCAACAATTTTTCCTGCTAAAGCATTCGAATCCACATTGTAACATTTATTCTTTTTGTTATTCGTTGTGCTTGCTTCCGGTAATAATAATTCTAAATGCATATCAAATTCTACGCCTTGACGGTATGCATCATAATGTCCACATGTTTTCGCAATTTTATCCATTGCATAAAGAAGTGAAGTTATTAATAATGCTCTTTCCCTCTCATTTATTTCTTTGTTTACATATTTAGCCTCTATATCCTCTCGGATAAATCCAATTTTTGAACAATCATCATGACTAAAATATGTATTAGAAAAATTTATGGTCATATAATTCTCTTCATTAACGGCCATGGCGTTGTATTCATCAATTATTTTTTCTATTTTTTTTCTGCTATACTTTCGTGGTGAAAACCACGCAAGGTTAGAAATATAATTACTATACATAATATCATTGGTTATCAATTGCTTATCCTGAAAAGCTGAAGCAACTGCACCAGTTCCCGAAAAAATATCTACAACTATTTCAATATCTGTACACTCTGAATCCACAACCTTTTTAATAAATGGTAAAAGTTTATATTTATTTCCAAGGTATCTTCTATTGTTTATATTCGTAGACTTAGCCATTTGTACTACCTCTTTCAATATTAGTATCTATCGAAAATTCAACATTGTTCTTTTCGCAGTATTCTTTTATAGTGCGTAAGGCTTTGTATGTTGGTTGTGTTTTCCCCGTTTCCCAACGATTAACTGTTGCGAAAGAAACACCTAGCTCCTTTGCAAATGCCTCTTGACTCAGTAAACATTCTTGTCTTAAAGTTTTTATTTTCTCTGAAAAACCCATGTTCTCACCTCAAAATATCAATAATAAACGACTAAAAGCTATAGCAAAATTATAACATTCTTATAACATTTTATCAACAAAAAAAGCCACATTCCCGGCAATATTTCTACCTAGGCTTTGTGGCATATTTGATTTTTTTTGAAATTCACCTATTTTATGGTCTTTTAACGTGAATCTATTTATTTCTCTTGCCCCTCATAACAAGTCCTCAAAATTTTCGATTTTCCTAAAACCATTGCCGAGTTAAGTGGCAAAACCTGATTTTCTTAGTTATACTATGTATTACTTAACTCTCTAGTTTTTTCAGATACCATTTTACAGCATTTGAATATTCATATGATTGCTTAGAATGCCATTCTAAATACCCAATATCTTTTACATAAATTGTTCTTAACATTTCTCCTGAATATTTACCTTTTCTAAGTACAATATTTCCTAATTCATCTGCTGTTTTATTTTCATATATTGAATTTGCTAATTCTTCCTTAGAAACTAAACATTGATTATTTAATTCCGAAAACCATTTTGAAAAAGTTTCTCTAGTATGCTTTGTAACTTCTTCTCTTGTAATTCCATTCTCATCCATATCACAAACTTCTATTACAAGAACCTCGTTCTCATGTGGCGTTCCAGCTTCAGCATAATTCACCAAATATAGCGTTGCAGCAAAATCTTGCTTTGCTCTCCATAACGCGAGAAATTTATTGGCATTCTTATTCCAATATCTGCGTGGATGGCTTGTATACGGTGTAACATTTTGTGATTTCTCACACTTCAACATTTCAAATATTATGTATCCTTTCTCAGGATGTTTTTGTAATCTATCAAAATTCACTGCTGCAGTCACATTTTCGCCTAAAGCCTCTTTAACAAATTCAAAACCACTCGTATCATCGTGCCCCAACGTCTTACTGTTAATACTTTCCAATATATGTCTCTCCTTCCAAACTTGCTCTTGATTATTCTAATACTAATATATATTTTTGAATTCCAAAAATAAACATCACATTCATTTTCATTACATACAACACTCCTTAGTAGTCCATTACTACTAAGGAATTATCCCAAAACATTTGGCTATATTCCCTCTCCGGCTCAACCCTTAGTAGTCGAAACCGTAGTATTTATGCGGGTTTGCGGTACATTTTGCCCTACTTTGCCCCAGTTTAACAAAGTCCGATTTATTGTACAACTGACCTGCCGTGGCAAACAAATAGTATTTTTATCATTGTTTTGTTTCTCCTTGTTTTGCC
>CAJJTI010000119.1 GCA_905194705.1 uncultured Solobacterium sp.
ATAATGACCCGCAAAAATAATCTGCTGATCATGAGACTTGCCAGGAATATAGCCAACAACATCGTAGCTTGTTCCCTTGCCTTCTTCCATGACACTGTCAATGACTAAATTTGCTTTGTTATGACCTGCATCCAATGCTTTTTTTATCATCTTTTTTACTTTTCTTGAAGGTTCCATTGATGTATCAAACAAGATATTCTCTATTTCTTCTTTTGGTACATATCCATGTAAACCATCGGAACAGATTAAAAAACCATCTAATTCTTCACTATGTGTATCAATATCCATGCGTACAGTCTCCCATACGCCTAAGGCATTCGTTAAAACGTTTTTCTTAGGAAAGTTTTTCGCTTCTTCCTTGGTAATTTCACCATGCATTAACATATCATTTGCAAGATTATGATCCATTGTAAGCTGATCTAATCGTTTCGCTTTTTTAGAAAAAGAATATGTACGTGAGTCACCGATATTGATAACAAAAGTACCACTGTTTGATAAAAGAACCCCTGTTAAAGTCGTTCCCATTCCCTTCAGGTTACTTTGCTCATTACCTAAAGTTAATATCTTCATATTGGCTGCTGATATTTCTTTTTTCAACCAGGCTTTTGCATCTTTTGCATCTAAGAACCCCTGATTATTTGAAAATACCTCAGAAAAATGTCCTACAGCAATAGAACTCGCTACATCTCCTGCCTGTCCTCCACCAATACCATCACAAACAATAGCTAATACTTCATTAGCGCTACTAGTCACAATGACATAGCTGTCCTGGTTTGTTTTTCTTATTTTTCCTTTATCGGTTGCCCCGAAATACTTCATGAATTGTTTTGTGTCCTTTCGTGTTTTGCCCGTAATTGCCCACAAGCCGCATCAATATCATCACCATGTTTTGAACGAAGCGTAGCTTTTACCCCATGTTTCATTAAGACATCATAAAAATGTAATGCCCCTCTTTCATCTGTACTTTGATATCCATGCTCATCTACTGCATTATATGGAATTAAATTAATATATGCATTCATGCCACGAATTAAATCAGCTAACTGTTTAGCATGAGCATCACTGTCATTTACACCTTTCAATAAAATATATTCAAAAGTCAAACGACGATGATTATTTTCACTGTAGTTATATAAAGATTCCATTAAAACATCTAATGGATATGCTTTATCAATAGGCATCAATTTTCTTCTTAATTCATCATTAGGTGCATGTAATGAAATAGCCAAATTATATTGATACTTTTCTTTAGCAAAATCATTGATTCTAGGTACAATACCGCATGTAGAAATCGTAATGTGTCTAGCACCAATAGCTAATCCTAAATCTGAATTAACAATAGAACAGAAATTCATAACATTATCATAGTTATCAAATGGTTCCCCTGTTCCCATAATAACGATATTACCTACACGAGCTTCTACTTCTTCAAGCTCTTTTTCGATATACATAATTTCGCCAACAATTTCACCACTTGTTAAATCTCTTTGTTTCTTTAATAAGCCACTTGCACAGAAAGAACATCCCATGTTGCAACCAACCTGGCTTGATACACATACACTTTTACCAAAATTAAAATGCATTAAAACCGTTTCAATAGTTGAACCGTCATTTAACGCAAATAAATATTTAGCTGTTAAATCTTTTGCTACCTGTTTTGTAATCAACTTTAAAGGCATAATGCAAAAGTTTTCTTTTAATACTTCAATAAATGAAGCTGGTAAATCTGTCATTTCGTCAAAAGATAAAACCTTTTTACGATATAACCATGAATAAATTTGTTTTGCACGATATTTCTTTTGCCCGTGCTGTTCTAAAAAATCTTCTAATTCTTTAATATTTAAACTATATATTGTCTGCATGTTCTCTATTCTACCACACACTTACTTTCTTCTCATCTTTGCATAATAAAATCCATCACTATTTTCGATATATGGGAATAATGTCTTTTCTTCGATTAGTTCATATTCACTGTGATTTTTCAAAAAAGTCTGGATTTGTTTCTCATTTTCTTTTTTGTTTAGCGTACAAGTACTATATACAAGTATTCCGCCTTCCTTAACGTATTGCTCATTTACTTCTAACAGTTTCTTCTGTAATGAAGTTAATTCATCAATGTTGTCTGGTTTTAAATGGAATCTGATTTCCGGTTTATGTCTTAAATCTCCAAGGCCAGAACATGGAGCGTCTAACAATACTCTATCAAATTTATTGATATATTCTTCATTCAATACACTTGAATCCTGTACTTTTGTTTTAACAATCGTTACACCTGTTTTAAGCATCAGATGGTCAATTAACTGAACTCTTTTCTCGTATATGTCTTGAGCGATGATTTCCCCTTTATTTTGCATGAACATGGCAATTTCCTGCGTCTTTGTTCCTGGAGCACTGCAGGCATCAAGTACTGTCATATTTCTACTAACATCTAATACTTTAGGAATTAGACTGCTTGATAAATCCTGAATAATAACTTCACCTTTTTTAAAGTAATCTGAATTTGTCAAAATGCCATCATAGGTAAATACTTCATCGTTTACAAAATGTACTTTATCATCTTTTTCAAACATTTCTTTCATACATTTCAGAGTGTTTATTCTGCCATATACAATTGATCTCGTTTGATTGAACTCTGCTAATCGTTTTGTTATTTCATAGCCATAATGCGCATTCCAAAGCTGCAGTATCCATAATGGATGACTCGTATTTTCACTTAAAGCTTCTAATGTATCTTCACTACTTTGTATTAAACCTCTTTGACTTATTTTTCTTAATAAGGCGTTTACAAAAGCTTTATCTCTTTTTTCGCTTAATTCTACAGCTTCATGAATAACAGCATAATTTGGAATTTTATCCAAAAAGAATAAATGATATATACTCATATCGAGTATTAATGCAGTATCTCTACGAACTTTACTTGTAACTAAGCTTTGCCATTGTTTTTCAATCAGATAATAATTTCGAAGTGTTCCATATACTGTTTCACTGATAAAGGCGTTATCTTCTTCAGAAAACATTTCTCTATTTTTTCTTAACAGCAGTGAAGCAAATCCATCTTCATAAATAACCTGTTTCAAAATAGTAATAATATATTTTCTTGCATTCATAGATCAATTACCATGGGATTTACATCAATATGAATATTTTTCTTGCGATTTTCGTCTGTATCTAATAGTTTTCGTATTTCATTTCGCATCTCGTCTAAATCCTTTCCTTTCAGTAATATACGTGATCGATATTGATCTTTAATTTTTAATAATTTCACTACACCAATAATCTTAAAATTACCATGTAGAGCGTTTTTCAGCCATAGAGCAGTTTCTTCTGCTTTTTCTTCAGATAATGAGTAAACAGTTAAAGAAATAAAATAACTGTATGGAGGATAATTACCAATATGACGGAATTTCATTTCATTTTTAAAGAATGAAACATAATCCTGTTTAGCAGCACACGTTACTGCATAGTGAGATTCATCATAAACCTGTATAACTACTTCTCCCTGTTTATTAGCTCTTCCGCTTCTTCCCGAAGCCTGCATTAATAAATCAAAAGTTACTTCGCAACTTCTAAAATCTGTTCGTGCAAGTCCTTCATCCCCATTTAAAATACCAACAAGAGTAACACCAGCAAAGTCTAAACCTTTCGCAATCATTTGCGTTCCTAATAAAATATCTGCTTCATGATTTCCAAAAGCTTTTAATATTTTCTCATGGTCATCTTTTTTACTTGTCGTATCCCTATCCATTCTTAAAATTCTTGCATCTTTAAATGTATTTTGTACGACTTCTAATAATTTCTCAGTTCCATAGCCAAATGTAGCAAAACCAGAATCACTGTGACAAGAAGGACATATTTTAGGAATGCGTGTCATCGTTCCACAAGTATGGCACTTCATCACATTCTCTTTGTAATGATAGCTCATCGCAAGATCACAATGTGGACATTTAACCACTTCACCACATTCTTTACACCGTAAAATATTATGATATCCTCGACGATTTAACAATAGAATAACCTGTTCATTTTTATCTAATCTATCTTGTATCTTTTCTTTTAAAACATCTGATAAGATATTTTGTTTCTCATTTTTCATAGAAACAATTTCTGTTACTGGTAAAGAATCATTTATACGATGTTCAAGAGTCAATAAATGATATACATTTTTTAAAGCTCTTGCATAACTTTCTAATGTCGGTGTTGCACTGCCTAAAAGCACTTTGCAATGATGATATTTTCCACGCCATATAGCAATATCTCTACAATGATATGCTGGTTGCGAATCTTGTTTATAGGAATAATCATGCTCCTCATCCATAATGATTAAACCTAAATTATCAAAAGGTAAAAATACTGCACTGCGGGTTCCTACAACAATACTGGCTTTCTTTTGACGAACAAGTTGATATTGTTCATACTTCTGCTGTGTATTTAAACGAGAATGATATATCGCTAAATGGCTTCCAAAACGTGAAGCTACTCTTTCAATCATTTGTGGAGTCAGCGCAATTTCTGGAACTAAAATTAAAACTTGCTTGCCTTTTTTTAATACTTCATCTGCAAGCTGTAAATATACTTCCGTTTTACCTGCACCCGTAACCCCGCGTAATAAAAATACTGAATCATCACTACTTTCAAATTCAGTTTTTACCTTTCGCTGCTCTTCTGTTAATTCCAAAGGCAGCGATTTTTTAACAGTACTATATGTATTTCCTTCTTTTTCTTTTTCAATTATTTTCAAAGCACCTGAATCAACCAACTTTTTTGCAATTGAAGGATATTTCGCCCTCAAAAGAGAATATTTAATCGTTTGATTTTCAACCACATACATATAAGCATCCAACTGCTTTGGTGTTAAAGATATTTTTTCTTCTGTTGGGACAACCCATTTTTCATATTGTATTTTTGAATTAGAAGATGAAGGCTTTAAAATCGTTGGTAACATTGCCTGATAACAAGAAATAGTCGTAGAAAGCGTAATATCTTTCATATAGTCTGCTAAAGCATATAATTCATCATTAAGTAAACTCTCTGTATCAATAATACGATGGATTTTTTTAATTTTATATCCAGCTTGTTTTTCATATTCCTGTCGTGATAATGATGACTCTATACAAGAATGTACAAATCCAACCAAAAAACGATTGTTGAAATTCACTTCAACTCGTTCTCCTTTTTCTAACATTACATCACTCTCATAAGTAAAAACTTGATCAACAGCTCTCACGGGATGTTCAATAAATATTTCTGCAAGTATCAAAATAAAGCTCCTAATATAAAAAATATTATATCAAATACATCGTTTTATAAGAAAAAGAATATACATAAGTAACTAAAAAAGAGATTAAATATTACATCATATTTGACGCAATATTAATCTCAACAAAATATATAACTTTAAATAAAATGATTATTATTACTTTTTAACAAACTGGTTATTTCTGGAACAGAAATATCCGTATATTCAGCTATTAGTTCAATTGGTACATTCTTTGCAATCATACGAAGAATTGTTGCTATCTTTTCTGACTGCTTTCCTTGTTCAAGTCCCTGTTTTAAACCTTTCTTAATTCCTTGAACAATTCCTGCTTGAACTCCTTCATCATATCTTGTCTTGCCATATGTTTTCTCATTATATTCTGTTTCTAATATGGACATAACTGCACCTCTTTTTTTACCTTAAAATGCTATGATGTTTTAGACTCTTTTGCTGCAATTATTTTCTCAACATTTTTTACAGTAGTTCTCGCACATTCTGCTATTAGTTCGACAGAAAAATTTTTCTTGTGCATTGCTAGAATCGTTTCTATCTTTTCTGACTGCTTTCCTTGTTCAATTCCTACATGAACTCCTTCATCATATCCTTCATCAAATCTTGTCTTGCCATATGCTTTCTCATTGTATTCTGTTTCTAATATGGACATAACTGCACCTCTTTCTTTCATTAACAGTTCAT
>CAJJTI010000120.1 GCA_905194705.1 uncultured Solobacterium sp.
AGATTTGTTTAAATAATATTCTAAATTCTTTTTACAGGAATTTTGATTGTATGTATCTGTTGAAACACTGAATTGCAATAGATCTAATTGTTTATCTAATAAATAATTAGTTAAATAATCTAAAGCCTGTGGTTCTAATTCATCATCCGCATCAACAAATAATACATAATCTCCTGTTGCATTTTTAATTCCAATGTTTCTAGCTACAGAAACACCTTCGTTTACTTTATGTATTACGATTAGATGTGAATCTAGATATCTATCTAATATTTGTTTTGTATTATCTGTAGAACCATCGTTGACCACAATAACTTCAAAATCAGTATGATTTGTATTTAAGATTGAATTGATACACTTTTCTATTTCTTTTTCTGCATTATAAGCAGGAATAATTACACTTAGTTTCATATATCTCAAAGTATAACATCTTTGTTTTAATACATGTTAAAATTGAAGAGATTTTGAGGTGGTTATGAAAATATTAGTTACAGGTTCAAATGGATTTATTGGTAAAAATTTATGTTTATTCTTAAAAGAAAGACAATATGAAGTATTAGGCTTTGACAGGAACACAAAAGAATCATTAGAAAGTCTAGTGAATAAATGTGATTTTGTTATGCATTTAGCTGGGATTAATAGACCTAAAGAAGAAAGTGAATTTAATACAGGTAATGTTGGTTTAACAGAAGAGTTAATTAGTTTACTTAAGAAAAGTGGTAGAAAGATTCCATTATTATTAAGTTCAAGTATTCAAGCGGAAAGAGATAATCCTTATGGAAGAAGTAAAAAAGAAGCAGAAGATGTAGTATTTGCTTATGGTAAAGAAACAGGAGCCAATGTTTTTGTATTTAGATTGGATAATGCTTTTGGTAAATGGTGTAGACCTAATTACAACAGTGTAGTAGCTACATTCTGCTACAACATTGCTCATGGTTTAGATATACAAATAAATGATCCTAATGCATCAATTAGATTTGTATATATTGATGATATTTGCGAGACATTTATTTCATGTATTGATAAAGAAGGTAGTGAAGATATTTTAGCTATTCCTCATTTCTATAATGTTAAGTTAGGAGAATTAGCTAATTATTTATATACATTTAGAGATAGTAGAAATACACTAGATATTCCACATATGGAAGGATTTGAAAAGGCATTATATAGTACATATTTAAGTTATTTACCTGAAAATGAATTTTCTTATGACTTAAATAGCCATGTAGATAATAGAGGCTCATTCACAGAGTTTTTACATACAGAAACACAAGGACAGGTAAGTGTGAATATTTCTCATCCTGGTATTGTAAAGGGTAATCACTATCATCATACAAAGAATGAGAAGTTCTTAGTTGTTAAGGGTGAAGGGGTTATCCGTTTTAGAAAAATTAACGAAACAGAAGTAATTGAATATCATGTCAGTGATAAGAAACTGGAAGTAGTAGATATTCCTGTAGGATATACACATAATATTGAAAATACTGGAAAAGAAGATATGGTTACGATTATGTGGGCAAATGAAACTTTTGATCCAAGTCACCCAGATACATTTTATGAAGAGGTTTAAAAGTGAAAATAGCATTTATTAATTCTGTTGCAGGATTTGGTAGTACAGGAAGACTTGTTTCTACGTTATCTATGATGGTTGGAGTAGATGGTAAAGTTTATTATGGTAGAAAGAAAGATAGTTCTAATGCGATTTCTATGCGTTTTACTGGAGATATAGGAAATGTAACTCATGCAGTAGGAACATATCTCTTTGATGACCATGGTTTTCATAATGCAATGGAAACAAAAAGAATGCTTAAAGATTTAGATGAGTTTAATCCAGATATCGTACATTTACATAATCTACATGGTTATTATGTGCATGTTGGTGTTTTATTTGATTATTTAAAAAGAAAGAATAAAAAAGTAATCTGGACATTACATGACTGTTGGAGTTTTACAGGACATTGTGCCCACTATGATGGTATTGGATGCGACAAGTGGAAAGATAAATGCTATGACTGTCCAATTACAAATGAATACCCATTCAGTTGGAATAAGCATAATGTCACAAAAAACTTCGAAAGAAAAAAAGAAGTATTTACTTCAATTAAAGATAATCTAACAATTGTTACACCATCTTACTGGTTAGAAGAACAGGTAAAACAGTCTTTTTTTAAAGAATGTAATGTTATGACTATACATAATGGTATTAATCTAAATGATTTTAAATATACAGAAAGTTCATTTAGAGAGAAATACCATTTAGAAGATTCATTTATTGTACTTGCAGTAGCAAGTGTTTGGGATACGACGAAAGGGATAGAAGATTTAAAAGAATTAGCAAATTCTTTACCTGAAAATATAAAAATAGTAGTAGTTGGAGGAACATTATCTTCAAATACGACTACAATTGAAAATGCATTATGTATTCCAAGAACAAATACAGTTAAAGAATTATGTGAAATATATAGTGCCAGCGACGTTTTTATTAATTTAACAAAGCAAGATACTTTTCCAACTGTAAATATAGAAGCTTTGGCTTGTGGATTGCCGGTTATTACATATAAAACAGGTGGATCACCAGAAATACTTACAGATAAAACAGGAATTGTAGTTGAAAAGAACAATATAGAGAAAATGAAAGAAGTATTAATTGAATTAGCAAAGAATAATTCATTTAAAAAAGAAGATTGTATAGAAGTAGCTTCTCATTATTCTTTAGATAAGATGTATGAATCCTATTTAGGACTCTATAAGAAGGTTATGGTATAGTAATAACATGTATGTTTTATTTATTTATTTTGCTTTAGGAATATTTAGCTTACTTTATTGTATGTTAAATATCGGTTGTAAAGATAAAGTGGCAATTTATATTTTTGTGGGAATTGCATTATTTTTCTTGTTTCGTTTTAATGTTGGACAAGATATTCGAACATATTTGTTGAGTTACGAAAGAGTTACAAATCCGATTACAGACTCTATTACGTATAATGCAAATAGAAATTTCGGCTTTACTTTTTTGATATACTTATGTAAAAAAATTGTGCATTCTTATCCTGTATTTATTCTTGTGACCAACGGTATTGTTTTATTATGTATTTCATATATTATTTTCAAATATAGTAAAAATATTTTGCTATCAATGTTAATGTTTGTTGGGTCTGGATATCTTGAAGTTTATTATGGTAGCGGTCTTAGACAATCTATAGCTATGGCAATATTTTTGTTTATATTTTATGAGTTCATCCCTAAAAAACAGTATTTAAAATATTATATTGGTGCAATTTTAGCTTGTTTATTTCATGAAGCTGCAGTTGTAACATTATTTATACCAATTATTCATAAATATTCTCATAAAATACGGAAAAATTATATTAAAGTAGGATTGATAAGTATAGCTAGTGCAGTAGTTGTTAGTTATATAGTAGGATATTTAGCTCCGAAAATAGCACTTAAGATAGGTTTCTCAGATGCTATTACACATCTTGCATTATATTTTATGACACAATCATTTAGTATTTTGGGCATAGGAATGGAAATAGTTCTAACATGTTTATGCATTATTTTATATTATTTTAATGATATGAAAGATGATTGGACTTATTTTCAAGTTGAAGTTGCTTTTTTTGCTTTACTAGTATATATATTGATGATTCGATATCCTTTAGTATCTCGTGTATGCGATTTATTGCAGGTAATATTTATAATATTGATTCCTAATCTAATACAGTTTATTACCTCTAAAAAGAAACAATTATTATCTTTTATAGTTGTATTTTTATTAAATGGATTTTTACTATATGTGGATATCAGTGAGAAATCTAGAAAAACAGGGTATTCAGTAAAAGAATTCCCATATATATCAATATTTGAAACTGAGAAAATTGAAAATTTTCTTTATGATGAGTAGGTATAGCTATGAGAGAATTAACATTAACAGAAATAAAAAATATACAACTGGATATATTAGATTATTTTCATAAGGTCTGTGTTGAAAATCATATTGACTATTATCTTTCTAGCGGAACATTACTGGGTGCGATTAAATATGATGGTTATATTCCTTGGGATGATGACATTGATGTTTGGATTAAAGCAGAAGATTTAGAAAGATTGGAAAAAATAATCAATGGCAAAAATAATCGCTATCATTTTTGTGATTGCATGCATGAAGAGAACTATCCATTATCTTATTGTAAGGTAATGAGAACAGATACGGTTGTTGTTGAAAATGCGCATTCTTTTAGAAATTATCCTTTAGGTATAAATATTGATGTATTCGTTTTATATAAATCTGATAAAACTAAAATAGAAAAAAATAAAAAAAGAATTCATTTTCATAGAAATGTATATAAAAGAAAAGCTCTTTGTGCAATAAAAGGAGAACCTGCAATAAAAAATATAGTTAAAACAGCTTTGCACCATAGTGCTGCATTACATTCTTATAGTGACAATGCGAAAAGACTTAGACAGCTTGTTGAAATGTGTGCAGGGAATGATTGCTATTTCAACGCCTATGAAAATGCTGTAGTAGAATATGAACTCGAAGACTTTAAAAAACCTATATTACATGTTTTTGAGGGAAGAAATTTATATATTCCTAATGGATATGATCGTATCTTAAGAACTAGATATGGAGACTATACAAAAGATCTTCCTGAAAGTCAGAAAGTTACTCATCATAACAACAAATGTTATTTAAAGGATGAAAATATATGAATATAGTGTGGTTAACAAAATCCGCAGCAAAATACAAAATGGACTTATTAGATGAGATTGGTAAAAGAGTAAATTTAACGATTTTATTTATTGAGCATAAAAATAAGAATAGAGCATCAGGTTTTTATAGTGACTTGAAAGGCCATTATCAATTAGTTCAATTAAAAAGTTTTAAGCAAGCAGATGATTATATAAAAAATGCAGATATATTTGTTGATTCGTATTATGCATCAAAATGGGGTTTTTATTGTACTGGTGTAGCGAGAAAGTGCCATGTTTATACAATTCTTCAAGCAGACGGTGGTATAGCTGTAAAAAGAAATAAATTAGTTGAAATGGCTATTTCTTGTTTCATGAATAGACATGAATTTATTTTAAGCTCCAGTACATTTACAGATGATTATTTTAAATATTATTTGAAAAATAATATGAAGAAAACATATCACTATCATATTTCCAGTTTATATGAACAGGATATTCAAAAGAATAAAGAATATTTGTTGAAAAAAGATGATTATAAAGAAGAATTAAAATTAAAAGAATTTACTTTTATCAGCGTTGGACAAATGATACCTCGTAAAGGTTTTGATATATTGCTTAAAGCATATGCTGAATCAGGATTAAATGATAAGACAAAATTATTAATGATTGGTGGAAAACCATATGATGAATTACTGCATTTAAAACAAGAATTGAAATTAACAAATGCAGAGTTTATTGATGCGATTCCTAAAAACGAATTGATTAAATATTATGCGGCTTCAGATGCATATGTTTTTACGACAAGAGAAGATATATGGGGACTTGTAGTAAACGAAGCGTTGTCATTTGGTTTACCTTTAATCTCTAGTGATAATTGTGTTGCGGCAGAGCATTTTAGTAAGAATGAAAATGTAGGAATCTTAGTGGAAAGCGAGGACATTAGTAGCTTTGCTAAGAAAATGATAGAAGTATACGAAAGCGTTGAATTAAGAAATCAATTATCAAATACTGCTTTGGACAAGATAAAGTATTATACAATTGAACAATCTGCTATAGATATTGTTGATGCATTCAACAATATAAATGAGAAAAAATGTGAGGGATAAAGTGTGAAAAATAAATAGATAAAAAACAGCATGACAAAAAGAAGTGAATGATCACTGAATTTATTAAACTAGGAAACATTTAAAACTAAAGCAGAAGTATCAATTCCTTGTG
>CAJJTI010000121.1 GCA_905194705.1 uncultured Solobacterium sp.
GTAAACAATTATTACCAGTATACGATAAACCAATGATTTATTATCCTTTAAGTACATTAATGCTTGCAGGTATTCAAGATATACTCATTATTTCGACACCTACAGATTTACCTAATTTTGAAAGATTATTAGGTGATGGCAGTCAATTTGGAATTCATCTAAGTTATAAAGTGCAAGAAACACCAAATGGTTTAGCACAGGCATTTGTTTTAGGTGAAGAATTTATTGGAGATGACTCGGTATGTTTAATCCTTGGCGATAATATTTTCTATGGTAATGGCTTTGGATCAATGTTGAGAAATGCTGTTAATAATACAGAAAGCAGAAATCATGCGACAGTATTTGGAAAATATGTGAGTGATCCAGAAAGATTTGGCGTAGCTGAATTTGATGAAAATGGCAAAGTAATCAGTTTAGAAGAAAAGCCAAAAGAGCCAAAGAGCAATTATGCGGTTGTAGGATTATATTTCTATGATAATCGTGTAGTAGAATATGCCAAATCATTAAAACCTAGTGCACGTGGAGAATATGAAATCACGGATTTAAATAGAATTTATTTAGAAAATGGAGAACTCGATTGCCAGGTATTTGGTAGAGGTTTTGCATGGCTTGATACAGGTACTGTAGATTCATTAGCAAAAGCCAGTGATTATGTAAAACTCGTTGTAGAAGTGCAGGGTATTCGTATTTCTGTACCAGAAGAAATTGCTTATTACAACAAGTGGATTGATGAAAAAACACTTTTAGAAGCAGCAGAAACTTATGGCAAGAGTCCATATGGTGAACACCTTCGTACGATTGCAAAAGGCAATGTTCAAACAACGTATTTGAAGGAGAAAAAATAAATGAAGGTTATTTTTCTTGGCGGTGGATATTTAGGATTTAACCTGAGCAAGCTGCTTAAAGATACATATGAAACAGCTTTATGGGGAATAGACAGCCCATATACTTCATTGTCTGATTCTTTTTGCAAAGTAAATGCTTTTGATGAAGAAGCGATGGGAGAATTAGATTTTAAAGATGCTGTAATTGTAGATACAATTTCTTTAGTATCTAATGATGCAAAAAGCGAAGATGCAGATGCTATATTAGAGAATGTAAGAAAGAAATATGAAACATTAATTGAAATATTAAAAAAAGGACAGGCTAAGCAATTTATCTTCTTTTCGAGTGGTGGAACAATTTATGGCAGCCATAAAGATAAAGTTAGTGAAGAGGTTAGTACTAATCCAGAGACACTATACGCAAAAAGTAAAGTGATGCTTGAAGAAATGCTTCGAAATAGTGGTGTCAATTATTTAATTCTACGATTATCTAATCCATATGGTGGTTATCAGATAGCTGGTAAAAGACAGGGTGTAATTCCAATCTTAATTCGATCAGCTTTATTAGATGAACCATTCCATTTATGGGCAAGTTCAGACAGTGTGCGTGATTATTTCTATATCGATGATTTAGCTAAAGCAATTGATTTACTGATTCAACATAATATCAGTAGAGAAATAATCAATGTCGGTAGTGGTACAGGTGCAAGTCTAGAAAAAGTAATTGAAATTATTGAAGAAGAAACAAATTCAAAAATAGAAATTACAAGAGAAGACAGTAATGTGCCAATTGTAGATTCTATTGTATTAGATATACATAAACTTGAAACATTAACAGGTTATAAACCAACCGTCAGTTTAGAAGAAGGAATTAAATACGAAATAATGCGTATTAAGGAGGAAATATGAAGTTTTTAATTACAGGTGGAGCAGGATTTATTGGTGGAAACTATGCTCATATCATGACTGAGAAGTACCCTGAAGATGAATTTATAGTATTAGATGCATTAACATATGCTGGTAATCTGGAAACATTAAAGCCACTTCAAAATCGTCCAAATTTCCGTTTTGTTAAAGAAGATATCTGTAATAGAGAAAAGATAGATGAGTTATTTGAAAAGGAAAAGTTTGATGTTGTAATTAACTTTGCGGCTGAAACACACGTTGATCGTTCTGTATTACATCCAGAAGTATTCTTAAATACAAATATTATGGGAGTGCAGGTATTATTAGATGCTTCATTAAAATATGGTGTATCACGCTTCCATCAAGTTTCTACAGATGAAGTATATGGTGATTTACCATTAGATAGACCTGATTTATTATTTACAGAAAGTACACCATTACATACAAGTTCACCTTATTCTGCTTCTAAAGCAAGTGCTGACTTATTATGTATGGCATATCATCGTACATATCATCTACCACTAACAATCAGTAGATGTTCAAATAACTATGGTCCTTATCAGTTCCCTGAAAAACTAATTCCATTAATGATTGCTAGAGCATTAGAAAATGAATCATTACCAGTATATGGGGATGGAGCAAATGTCAGAGACTGGTTACATGTAAGTGATCATTGTACAGCGATTGATTTAATTGTGCGTAATGGTAAAGTAGGCGAAGTTTATAACATTGGTGGTCATAATGAAAGAACAAATCTTGAAGTCGTTAAGACAATTTTAAATCAATTAGGAAAATCTGAAGATTTAATTCATTACGTTAAAGATCGTCCAGGACATGATTTACGTTATGCAATTGATCCAACAAAGATTGAAACAGAACTTGGCTGGAAACCACAATATGTATTTGAAACAGGCATTAAACAGACAATTGACTGGTATTTAGAAAATAAAGAGTGGTGGGAACATATTATTTCTGGAGATTATAAAAATTATTACGCTGAAATGTACAAGGAACGTCAATAGTTATGGAATATGATGTAATTGTTGCAGGTGCTGGTTTTGCTGGTGCTACAGCTGCTAGAAAGTTAGCTGAAAAAGGAAAAAAGGTACTTGTTTTAGAAAAAAGAAACCATGTTGGTGGAAATGCCTATGACTATGAAGACGAAAATGGGGTAATTCGTCATGAATATGGTCCTCATATTTTCCATACAAATAGTGACAAGGCAGTTGAATTCTTAAGTGAATATACAGATTGGCATCCATATGTTCATAGAGTATTAGGTTACATTCATGGAAAGCTTGTGCCTATACCATTTAACTTAAAATCTATTGAATTATGTTTTGATGAAGAAAAGGCTACACATTTAAAAGATGCTTTAATTCGCGCTTATGGATTAGAAACAAAAGTTCCTATTTTAGAGCTTAGAAAACATCCTGATCCAGAAGTAAAAGAATTAGCTGAATTTATCTTTGAAAATGTATTTAAATATTACACCATGAAACAATGGGGCTATACAGCAGAAGAAATTGATCCTGCAGTAACAGCAAGAGTACCAGTACTTGTTTCATATGATGACCGTTATTTTCAGGACTCTTTCCAACAGATGCCAAAACATGGTTATACAAAAATATTTACAGAAATGTTAAATCATCCAAATATTGAAGTTAGATTAAATGTTGATGCAAATTTGCTGTTAAAACCAGATGTTCAGAAAAAAGAAATCTTATTCGAAGGAAAGAAATATGAAGGTTTAGTTATTTATACTGGTATCCTCGATTCTTTCTTTGGCTATTGCTTAGGGGAATTACCATACCGCAGTTTATATTTTGATGTAAAAAGTGAAAAAGGAAACTATCAACCAGTTGCTACAGTAAATTATCCAGATAGAAGCGACGTACATCCTTTTACTCGTATTACAGAATATAAGCATTTTATGGAAAATGCACCAGAAGATAAAACAACTATCGCTATAGAGTATCCATCAGCTTATAATCAACATGCTGAAAAGGGAAATATTCCTTATTATCCTATTTTTACAGATGAAAGTAAGCAAAAATATAACGCGTATAAAGAGTTAGCAGATAAAATTCCAAATCTTCTTCCACTTGGAAGATTAGCAGAATATCGCTATTACAATATGGATGCGATTATAGAACATGCAATAGATGTAGTAAGTGAGTTATAATTGAAAAGGTCTTTAGGACCTTTTCAGTTTTTATAAAATGGTTATAATAAAGATATTTTGGAGCTTATAAATTAATGGATAGTAAAATTATTAAAAACTATATATATAACATCTTGTATCAACTTGTTCGCATTATCTTGCCAATGGTACTTGTACCATATACTTATGCACATATTACACCACCTGTTCTAGGTATTTCTTCTTTTGCAAGCAATATCATGAGCTGGTTTATTTTATTCGGTATTCTTGGTGTAAATACATATGGCAATAGAGAAATAGCTAAAGTAAGAAATGATCCAAAGAAATTAAATACAGCATTCTTTGAAATATTCTACATGCAAGTATTGAATATGATTATTGCCATGATTGCGTATTATATTTTCTGCCTTGCAACAGTTAAAGAAAATTTATATGTATATTTACTAACTGGTATTACGATGTTTGCAACAATGTGTGATATCACATGGTTATTTTATGGCTTGGAAGATTTTAAAAAAGCAAGTATTCGTAATATTATTGTGAAAATTCTTGGCGTAAGTTTAATATTTTTACTATGTAAATCACCAAGTGATTTATGGAAATACATTTTAATCAATGCCGGCAGTGAATTATTAGGCCAATTTATTATGTTTGCTCAACTTAAAGAATATATTTCTTTTGAGAAGGTATCCATTGTAAATGCATATAAACATCACTTTAAGGCAACTTTCCAGCTGTTTGTGCCAACTATTGCAATAAGTGTTTATACAATGCTTGACCAAACAATGTTAGGATATTTATATAGTGCAGAACATTTGGAATTTTATAAAACATCTATGAATTTTGTTAAGATGTTCTTATACTTTATTACTTCTATTGGTAGTGTAATGTTACCAAGAGTGACAAATGTTTACTATAATGATGCTAATGGACAAGAAAAAGCAGAAGCTTTAGTAAATACAACAATGAAGATTGCTTTGTTATTAGCTTTACCAATGTGTTTTGGTATGATTGCTGTAGCCCCTAATCTAATGGCATGGTATTTACCTACAGCACCTATTATTGCCGCATTAGTGTGTCTTGGGGCACCAATTGTAATATTTATTTCCATGTCAAATGTTACAGGTATTCAGTTTATGGTTCCTACAGGAATGTATAAACGTTACTCAGCAAGTGTTATCAGTGGAGCAATGATTAACTTTATTTTGAATTTAATTACAATTCCTAAGATAGGTGCATATGGAGCAGTAGCAAGCAGTGTTATCGCCGAAGCAAGTGTTACATTAATTCAATTTATTTCTGTATCGAAAAAGGTTAAAATTAATTTAAACAATAAATCTTATTATGTATATTTAATTGGTTCTTTATTAATGCTTGCGGTTGTTTATTTTGAGGGTAAAGTTTTACCTCTTAATATTATCGGTACATTAGTACAAGTTATGACAGGTGTCATAATCTATTTATTGATATTAGTTGTAACAAAAGAAGAACTTACACAAAAAGTAGTTAGCAAGCTAAAAGGAAGGAAACAAAATGCCTAAAGTCAGTATCGTTGTAGCCGTATATAACGTTGAAAAATATGTTTCAAAATGTATCGAATCTATTTTGAAACAAACTTTTACTGATTTTGAATTACTTTTAGTTAATGATGGTTCTAAAGATTCAAGCTTATCTATTTTAAAAGAATATGCGCTTAAAGATTCACGAATAGATATTATTGATAAACCTAATGGTGGTTATGGCCATGCCGTAAATAAAGGAATTGACATCGCAAAAGGTAAATATATTGGTATTTTAGAACCAGATGATTCTGCTGATATTCATATGTATGAGGATTTATTTGCATTGGCTGAAGAAAATGATGCAGATGTAGTGAAGAGTAATTATTATGAATATAATAAAAAAAATGATTCTTCAACATATTTTGAGGCTTTGCATGGTTTGAAATATAACGATGTAATTACCGCAAAAGATTTTCCAAATA
>CAJJTI010000122.1 GCA_905194705.1 uncultured Solobacterium sp.
CAATTAATTTTTTAATTACCGGTGAAGTCATCATTTGATGATCTCTTACTCTTTCTATAGATAAAGAAGACTGTTCTAATAATTCAGCATCTAAGAAACCAGGATGCTGACCAATAGAAACATATTCTTTACTCATTAGATAATCCCAATGATTCAAAACATCTTGAACTGGATTTTTATTAATTTGATCTAATGCATCAAAGGTTTTATTTTGACTTGCAAGATCCTTTCTTTCCTGCATAAGTATCATGAATAAATTAGCAAAATCATATTGTTTCTGGATATCAAATGCATATGGAACACCTGTTTCTTTGCTTATTTGTTCAATTGCTTCAAAATAGGTTTCTGCACCTAATGAATGTGGTGCAAGATATCCTGGCTTATGTCCTGTCAAAGATACAAATGTATCATATTGTGCTCTTAATTCCTTATACACTTCTTCATAAGGAAATAACTTTCTTCTGCCTTCTTCTGTTTTATATAAGTCATCTTTTTGGCGAATGCCAGAGCGAATAAAGATACCCTGATCGTCTATTAAATGAGGAATATCTTCTTTCTTTAATAAAGAAGGTCCTGACACAAGATTGAAATCAATACCAAAACATACTTTGTCTCTTCTTTCATCCATAAAACTTGCCGCAAGACGAGCATAGGGACTGTTGGCGAATAATCCTGTATTTCTTAAGATGCCATTATCTATTGCGTCAACAATGCCATAAATAACTCCTTTTGTAAACCCAAAGTCATCCCCCTGTACTAATAACTTCATAAATTCACCATTAATATAAATCGTAATAAGTAATTAGCTCTACTTTATTATCTTCAATTAGTTTTCTTAAAACCGGTGAAGTAACCATCTGTAGATCTCTTACTCTTTCTAAAGATAATGTCGTTAAATCTAGTAAATCAGCATCAACAAATCCAGGATGACCACCAATACATACATAGTCATGTTTTAGTAATTCATCAAAATTATCCAATACATCTTTTAATGGATTTTTATTTAACTGATCATTAGGATCAAATACTTTCTTTTTAGATGCTTTATCCACAATACCTTTCGCACTACGAATATCACGCATAGAAATAAAGCCATATTTCTTTTGTAAATCCATAGAAAATGGAATACCTGTTTCTTCGCTTACCGCACGAATCGCAGCCATATAGTTTTCATGCATTAAAGAATGTGCATGTAAATAACCTGGCTTTTTACCAGTCATTTCAACGAATTTATCATATTGAGCACGAATTTCTCTATATGTTTCATCATATGGAGATAGCTCTCTTCTTCCTTCTTCGGTAGCAAATTTAGGATCTTTCAAACGAGCACCGGAGCGAATAAATTCACCATTTTCATCTACTAAATGAGGAATATCTTTTGGATCACTCACACTTGGACCGGATACGATATTAAAATCAATTCCAAAACAAGCTTCAGGCATTTCTTTCATTAAAGATACAGCTAGTTTTGCACTAGGCATATTTGTAAATAAACCTGTATTTCTTAAAATACCATTTTGAATTCCTTCGCGAATTCCATAAGTTACGGCTTTAGTAAATCCGTAATCATCACCTTGTACTAATAATTTCATAACTACCTCCTGTTTATATGAGTCATTAATAATTGATATATTTCTTCTAAACGGTTCATATCAATTTCATAATCTTTATTTGTACATGTATTCTTAACAACAAACATATGGTCTTCAATATCTCCACAACTGATTTGGATCATATTTTCAAAATATTGCAGAGCATTTGTAGGATTTTGATATTCTTTAAGAATATATGTGTCATGTTCAAAATCAGAAATATCTACATTTTTGTTATAGGCAATACATGTATCTTTCCCATAAGCTAAAGCATCTAGTAAGATAATCTCTTTTGATGTATCTTGCAATTTTTCTTTTAAAGCTTTTAAACCTTCATAAGTAACTGTATTACGATCAAGTAGTACATAAGCAACACTAGGGTTTTGATTATTTTCCATTAGTTCCATAACCATCGCTACCGCAGCACTGTTTCTTGAAAAATTAACTTTATTCGCAGTTCCCTTTAAAACAAAGAATGTAAATATGATTAATACAGCAAGCATGATAATTTTCAAACTCTTAATCGTAGTACTTGCTTCATTAAAATTCAGTAAAATGACATATGAAAGAAGAAACATAATTATCATGATAACAGCATCAACAATCACGTTTTTCTTTCCCATAGAGACGTTGTTTTTTGCAGCAAATGGATAGTAATTAACTGGTATTAGTGATTTACGAGGTGTATCGTAACTTGCACATACAATCGTTTTTGCTTTATCCAAATCTCCTATAACTAAATTAGCCAGTTGATAATAACTACCATGCTTTGATATAAAGCTCGTTTTATATCCATTGTCTTTACATTTTTTGATTACTTCTTCGAGGAAGCATTCTTTTTGCTTCAGTGTATATCTTTGCGACAAAGTTACACCATAGAACATCATGTTTTCTTTCATATACCACCTTAAACAAAGGCGACGAAGATAACATCCTCATCGCCGATTAATCTTTAATTAGAAGATTCCAATTAATGCACCAAGCAGTGCTACAACTAGAATTCCTGCAACAAGCTGTGTAGGACGTTTACCCTTCTTGATTAGTGAAACTAATACAAATAATAGAACACATCCAAGCAAGTTAGGGAAAATAGAGTTGAATACATCACCAATATTTGTCTCTGCACCATTGATATTAATCACTAAATTTAATGGAACACTTACCATTGTAGCAGTCATTGCACCAATCATCATTAAACCCATAACAGATGCAGCTTTAGTTAAAGCAGCCATTAAGCCAGAGTTAAATACAGAGTCAATGAAGCTTGTACCATATGTATAACCGATGCGGATAAAGAAGTAACGTACAATATCCTGTGGTACACCATAAAGTAGTATGAATAGGACTGCACCCAATAAACTGCCTTGAGAAGCAAAACCAATTGCAATACCTGAAGCAATGATACGTAAGCAGTTGAAGAACAAGCTGTCAAACATACCAGCTGTAGGTCCCATTAACGCAGCTTTAATACTTTCAATTGTAGTTCCATCAATAGAACCTTTTTCTTTATGTTCTTTTTCCATTGCATAGCATAGACCAGCAATAAATGCGAATGGAACAGCATGTGTATTGAAGAAGTTTTGATGACGATGACGAGCTTCTTTAGCTCCTTCTGGATCATCTTTATAAATGCTGTCAATAGCCGGGTTCATTGTTGCTGTGAAACCATTAGCTTCCATCTTGACCATGTTGAAGTTCATGAATACAAGGTGAGAACGAATAAACATTTTATGAAGAACTTTATTTTCTTCAGCTGTAAATTGTTGTTGTGCCATTAGAAGAAATCCTCCTCATTATTTGTTAATCCACCACTGACAGAAGCGTTAGATAATTCTTTCTTAAGTTCAATTGATTTTTTATCATTCATGAAAATAGTGAATGCTAGAGCTAAACCAAGAATAGCGATTGGTAAAGTTCCTAGCCCTGCATAACTTGCAAGAACATATCCTACAAAGAAATAGATACCTGTTTCTTTAGACCAGATCATAGATGTTGTAATTGCAAAACCTATACCAAGTAACATCTTACTTGAAGCAGCAAGTCCTGAAGATACCCATCCAGGTAATTTATCTAATAGTGTAGCTAATCCTTCAACACCATATGCAACAGCAACAAATACAACCACAAATTTAACTAATTGTGTAACGAAGATATGGAACAATAAACTGATTGTCATAAACTTCTTGTCACTGCTTTCAGTTGCTAATTTTTCCCAATATGGAGCAAGTGAAGCGAAGACTGGAGTAGTTAATGTATTTAATGAAGAAGCAACAGTACCAATAGGCATTGCAATTGCTAAACCTTCTTCAGCACTAGCACCAGTTAGAATTGTGAATGCAACAGAAATAAGACTGGACATTGTTGCATCCGCAGGTACAACACCACCAATAGCGGAAATACCCATAAAAATAGATTCAAGTGAAGCACCCATTAGAATACCTGTCTTTAGATCACCTAAAATTAAACCAGTTAATGGGGCAACGACGATTGGTCTTGTAAATGTTTGCCAAGCTGTCAAATAATCGACAGTCATAATAGCCCAGTAAATAAAGACCACTTTTGCAGCAGCAGCTACCATAAATTTAAATCTCCTCCCTTATAAATTTGATATTGCCAAGTCAAATATGACTTAAATGCCTAAAACTTTTTGAAGTGGAACAGCAACTTCTTCAGGTGTTGTCTGATAAACTGTTTCAATTCCACATTCTGCTATTTTCTTTAATGTTTCAGCTTCATCAGGATATGCATACAAGTTTGATGCATATGCTTTACGATCTTCATTACCTACTTTGCTGGCAACTCTACCATAGTTACCAATATTGATTAGTGGAATTCCCTTAACATTTTCTACAAGCTTTAATACATCCTTTGGTGAAGAAGCGATTAATAAAATCTTTAATGCTTCAGCTCTAGGATCATTTAGTAGTTTAATTGCATCATCTACTGATTTGATTGCAACTTTACATGTGCTTGGTGCAGCCATCATTAAACTTTTTTGAATAATTGGATTTGATGCAGCACCATCATTTGCAACTACAATTCGATCAATTGATAAATGTCTTGACCATTTAATTGCTACTTGACCATGAATCATACGTTCATCTAAGCGTAATAATTTAATCATCTTTTTTCTCCTTTTTGTTGAAAGCGTTTTCTTACATTCACAATATATCACACAAAAATATAAAAAATGCATCTAATATTTTAAAATATTAGGTGCATATATGTGATATTCACTTTTATTAAGTGCATTAATCGAACATATTAATTGCTAATGTTTTTAATGATTCTTTTGCACAGTCAATTATCGAATTTATTGTTTTTTCATTTATTATTCTCTTAATAAATTCTGTATTATTCATTAAAGTAAACGATATATCATTAATAAATCTCATTTCTCTTAAAGTATGATGAATTGTCATAACAATAATATAATCCACTTTATTATCACCCATCTTCTTTGTGTTTTTTAAATGATATATTTCAAATACATTTTCTTTTGTATATTTTGCATTCACATAGAATATAGCTGTATGATTTTGCACACAATAAGGAATAAAAGTTAAAATATCTTCTTTAATTAGATTAATACGTTTTTCATCTTTTCCAAGTTTATAGGCAATTAACTCACTAAAAGCCTCTTCATCATGGTAGTTAAAATCTTGATATATCCCAATCCTTTTCCATGCTATATCTTCTACAATACTTTTAAAATCAACTGAATTTAAAATAACTGAATTATATATAGAATCCATTTCCTTTTTTGTAGGAATTGTATTTACTGGAACATGTTCCCAGTTATAACGATAAATAAATCCTGCAAAGTCAGATATAACAACATCAAAATCTTCTTCTTTTCGATTTCTTAATTCATACAACTCAACATTTTCAATTTGTACAAGCTCTGAATATCTCTTTTCAATAATATTTCCTAAAACATTAGCTGATGCTATACCTGATATTGAGCAAACTGCAACTTTAACTCGTTTATAAGCATATGACAAAGAAATAATATAAATTAATATTTCTTTTGCAACATGATATATATCGTACTCGCTTATATCATAGCTAAACTTTTTTGCCAGTTTTCTTGTAATTTCTTTAGCATAAAAAATGGCATATGGCGATGCTAAAATAGTCTTTTGAGAAACACTCGATTGTAAATTAATATTTGTATCAGAAACGCCAAAATAATTTTTCAACAAAATAGGATAAAAAATAATTTTAATTCTAACAATCTACAATCGTGTGGTTAACAAGTTCAGTATTTACGGGTATAT
>CAJJTI010000123.1 GCA_905194705.1 uncultured Solobacterium sp.
AGATTACAAACAAATCATGTAGATCTTTTATAGATTCATTTTTCAACGCATATTTATAATCATGTTCATTTAAATTAAAAATCTCCAAAATGATTTCAAATAACTGATTTTCATTTTCTAAAATATATCCTTTTTCGTTTCTATCTTTTCTGACTTTTAAATAGTAATAAAGTTGTATAAATTTCGTATCATTAAAATCGAGTTGCCTCTTCTTAATTATGCGATATACTTCTTTATATATTTCATCTTCTGCATAAATAGGAGATTTAGACAAAGTTAAGTAAAGAATACAAGCATATCTGTAATTTTCTTCTGTATATGATAAATAATATCCATACTTTGGTTTAGATAAAACTTGAATATCAAATGTCTTTAACTGTTGTTTTACTAGTTTTAGATAAGGTAAAAAAGTTGACCTTTCTAAATTCAACTCTCTTTCAAGATCTTCTAGCTTTGTATAATCATGTGTTAAAAGATACCCTAGAATCTCATTAAAACGAATTTGATTATCATAAAGAAGAGTATCAGATAAATAATAATTTTCCTGCATAAATGGAGTTTTATTATCTAGATAATATTTGGAATTGGATTTTAAATATATATGCGATTCTGGATAAATAGATTCATTAATAAAATCAATATCATTTTTTAAAGTCGCAACTGAAATATCAAAGCTGTCAACTAAATCTTTTATAGAAACAAATGTATTTGATAGTAAAGTTTTTAATATTTCATTCTGTCGTTGTGTGAGTTCCATATTTATAGTTTATACGATTTGAATGAATTTTTCTTTTTAAACATAAAAAAAGATGTCATCCGTAGACAACATCTTGTAAAATTAGAACTTAACGATTTCGCCTTGAGCTGTTCCAGAAATAGCCGCAGCGTTAGCTTCATCTGTATCGATATGCATAGCTAGGCTATATTTATCAGATACACGAATAACTGTATCTCCAAATACTACTGAACGGCCAGCTGTTTCAATCTTAACAGCTACAACTTCACCATTTGTTACGCCATATTTTTCAGCATCTGCTGGTGTCATATGTACGTGGCGTTTTGCTGCGATAACTCCTTTTGTTAAAGCAATTTCGCCTGCAGGACCAACAAGAGTTAAATCTCCAGTTGTACCTTCTAAATCACCTGATTCACGAATTTGAGCTTTTACACCAAGTTGACGAGCTTCTGTTAAAGAAACTTCTACTTGTGTTTCAGAACGTAAAGGTCCAAGAATTCTAGCTGTTAAGCTTCCTTTAGGTCCTTTTAATGTTAACTTTTCTTCACTTGCAAATTGACCAGGTTGGCTTAATTCCTTAACAGGATGTAATTCAGATCCTTTTCCAAACAAGATGTCCATGTCTGCTTGAGTAACATGAATGTGACGTGCACTAACTTCTACTAAGAACTTATCCATTTTATCTCCTTCTTTCCGTGTATATTATAAGTCATATTTTGAATTTGATTCAATCAATCTCGCATAAAATCTGATGTTATGAGATTAAGCTTTACGATTCTCTCTTTTTCTTCTTAGAATATTTACAAATCTAGAAACTAACATTCTAAATGACTTATAGCTTATTGAATAAATAATTGTTGTAACAATAACAACTGCTACACCTAATAGTAAAATACTTATAACTAAATGTGAAACTCCACCATTAACATAACCTAAACAATTGTTCCATGAAACATAACTAACTAGCCCTATAACAATACCGACAGCTAATCTACTTAGTACCATAGCGTAATATCTCCATACTGGTAGATTAAATACTTTACGATAAACAAGAACTGGATTATAGAAGAAATCAATCGTCCAGTACGCGATAGTTGTGGCTAAGATAACACCTAATAAACCTAATTTACTAACAAGAATAATAGAAAGAACTATTTTTGTGACTGCTAATAAATAAGCATTATTTTTTGCATCAACATATAAACCATTCGCATCACGAGGGATAATAATTGACTGGCGAATTGTCATATAGAAAATATTAAATGCAAATGCTAGAGCCATCATAACCGTAACTGTATATTCTGGTCGATTCATCCAGATATGTACAAATTGAGGCATCACTACAAAGATAACAACTGATACTATTGTCGCTACAAAACTTGCAAAATTGAAAAATTCAGTAAATACGCTGTATACATTACCATTTTTATCATTGAACAAGTTTCCAAACGAATTCATTGGTGAAGTAACCATTGATTGAGTAATTTTACTAATATTATCAGTCAAATAACTAAATGTAGAATAAACAGAAGTCATTGCATATCCCATAATACCTGAGATAACAATATTATCTGTTTGGGTAATTGCAAGTTCTGATAAACGTTGAATAATTGCATATTTAGAGTGATGAGCAAAAGATGTATCACTTAAATTTGAAGGTTTATTCTTAAGCCAAGGATATGCCTTTAAAGCAATAAATCTAGCACCTGTATTAGAAATTAAGATATTACATCCTTCAATAATCAGTATCCAGAAGAAATCCATCTTAAGTTGAATAGCAAGTACCATAAATACCATTCGTAGAATAGACATACTTTGAATGAGTAAATTTATCTTATATTCTTTCTGGTCTGCAATAATAACCAAATTTGGTCCCATCAGGAAATAAGAAATACCATATGGTAAAGCTAACAATAAGAAAACTCCAACTGTTTGATAATAATTTAAAGGTGAAACAGCAAAGAATGGATAAACACAAGCTACTAATAGCGAAGCTCCTATCACAATCATGCCTGCTCTTCTAAATATCTTAACAGCACCATGGTATATATTTAAAATTTCATCTTTATCATCATTAGCTAATGGCTTGTATAAAAGTTGTCTAAAAGCAAGGGAAAACGCCAGCTCACAAATATTCAAAAACGTAATAACCTGAGCTATTGTGACCTGTAAACCATTTAATTCACTACCATAGAAGTTAATAAACAGTTTTACTTTTATGACACCAATCACCGGTAATAGAACCGCTGCAATTGTGCTAACTATAAAGTTGTAAAATGAATAACGTGTACGCGTAAATATTCTCCTTTATCGAATTTTTGCGTGAAATGCCCACGCAGTGATTCTATTATACCATTTCAAGAAAATGCGATTCTTGTCTGATAAATTCTCGATATATTTGTTTTTTTTCCAGTGTGGGAAAAATTCCTTCATAACTCTACAAGATTCTTTATAGCATTCACTCCAGTATGGTGAACGGATAAAACGGAACATACCATACAATCTTAAATGCTCAATATGTAAATATTCCAGTTCATCATAATATTCTTCATATAAATCATATTTTTTAAATGTATTACGAACTAGTTCCATAACATTAAAGATTTCTTTAATTCTAGGACTCGCAACAGAGGACATAATTGAATCTTCTCTTTGTCTATAATGCATTAAACATTCTGGTAAATAGCCAATATTATCCGCTTTAGCAAATAATAAAGTCGTCACTGGTATATCTTCATACCATGTGCCTACCGGATACAATAAATCATATTGTTTAAATAGTGATGAGCGATATATCTTATTCCAAGCAAACATTGGTGATAATAATGCTTTCTTTTGAATACTCTCTGCTTCAAAACAGGATAATCCCTTCATCACAAAACATTTTTCAGGATGATCTTTGTAGTAATATTCAATATCTGTAACAACGATATCATTACCTTCGTTTGCTATATTAACCATCTTTTCATATAAAGTTGGTTCAACAAAATCATCACTATCTAGAAAACCAATATATTCTCCTTTAGCAAACTTTATGCCATAATTTCTTGCATCAGATAAACCACCATTTTTCTTATGAATTAAATGAAAATTCATATTATAGTTTGCATATTCTTGAGCAATTGATGGAGTATCATCAGTACAGCCATCATCAACCATGATAACTTCCATATCTTGTAAAGTTTGTGCTACTAGAGAATCTAAACATTCACGGACATATGCAGAAACATTATACATTGGTACAATTACAGATAACTTCATGCATTCCTCCAACTATTTCTTTGAAAATTCAGCTACCATCTTTTTCACAATATGACGATAAGTAAAGTCAAATTGTTTTGCATTCATTAAAGCTTCATCTTTCATTCTTTCAATAAATGAACACTTTGTATATTTTTTATAAAGAGGTTTAATTGCTTTTTCATGTGCACATAGCTTTTCTACAAAAGTACCCAGATAATTTAAAGCAGTTTCATACTCTTCAACTGTACAATTCATTCTTCTTGATTGATATAGCATGAATTTATAGCTTTCAAACATACGGTAATAGAAAATATCCCTAACATTAGTTAGTTTTTCTGCCTGTGTTAAGATTGTCTTAAATACTAAAATCTGACCATTCATTGCTTTATAAGATACATCAGTCATTGTATTTCCAGTACGGTTTACTAAATAGTTTGCAAGTGCTTTATCTGTATAAATAACTTTCTTGCTGTTTAATAAACTGATATAGAATAAAAGATTATCTGTGTAACCTACTTTTTCAGGAAATTTAATATTTTTTGCAATATCTGTTCGATATAGCTTTGCGTGAGGACTAGGGTCAATAAAGAACAAGTCATCAAATTCCTTTGTTGTATTTTTATAAACAGTATTTGTTTGTAATGTTACAAATTCTTTATTATAGGCTAGATCATAATCACGATCTTTGCTGTCTTCATAAACAAAAGTTTTTGCACCAATTGTGATATCAGCACCAGAAATTTTGGCCATATTTAATAAAGTATCTACAGCATCTTCCTCTAATGTATCATCAGGATCACACACTAAAAAATATGGTGTTTTAATTTCTTTTAAAGCAACCTGTAAAACAGAACCATATCCTCCGTTTGGTTTTTTGATTCCTTTAATTTTTTCAGGATATTTAGCACAGTATTCTTTAATGATCTCTTCACAATTGTCTGGTGAACCATCATTAATTGCTAAAACTGTATATTCATCACTTGTTTGTTTTAATAATGATTCAAAACACGCTCTTAAATATTTTTCTACTTTGTAAATTGGAACAACAATTGTTACTTCTGCCATCGTTATTTCCCCCTTCTCTTATAGTTTAAATATAGTTTTAATATTGCTGGATGCATATAAATCCAGTCATATTTTTCTCTTTTTATTGCATATTTACACTTAGGAAATTCTGGCCAGTTTTGACGTATATACCAGAAACATACCTGTATAAATTTATCTGTCATTTTTGCATCAGTTACATTTCTTGTCTTTTTCAGACATTCAATAACATTAATGCAACCTAAATATTTTAATTCTTCATAGAATTTTTCATATAATCCTAATTTCTTGTAATCATCTAACGTCAGTTTTACCATATCTAACACATGATATACAGAGAAATTAAATTGTGATGTGATATTACCAGGACGATCCTGTAAATAATCATATAGAGGTTCA
Organism: uncultured Solobacterium sp.; assembly: GCA_905194705.1. GTDB lineage: Bacteria > Bacillota_I > Bacilli_A > Erysipelotrichales > Erysipelotrichaceae > Bulleidia. The sequence continues at coordinate 5,423 of CAJJTI010000123.1, forward strand.
TGAATAAATGAGACTTTCTTACACCTTGCAAGCAGGCGATATGTTGTGCCCAGGTCCTCGTAATAATAACCCCATGGATATTCTATATCATTATCTTTGAATAAAGATAATTTGTACATTTTATTCCATGCACAGTTTTTGATATTTGTTAATAATTCTGGTGTATCAAAAATTGAATAGATTTTATCTTCATCAAATGGGTTAGCGATAATTTCTTTTTTACCCGTTTCAAGATAATATTGATAAATATCAAACATTACCATGTCACTGTCTGTTTCTTCTAATTTATTGACACATTTTTCTACTAATGTTTCTTCAATAAAATCATCACCATCCACAAAGTAAATATATTTACCCTGTGCTTTACGCA
>CAJJTI010000124.1 GCA_905194705.1 uncultured Solobacterium sp.
GATTTCTTATATAACTCACGTACAATGTCTTTCAAATCAGTTCTAATAAAAGGTTCACCACCAGTAATATTTGTAAAATACATCTTTGGCAATTTTTTTATTGTGTCCAAACTGATTTCTTCTTCTGGCTTAGATGGTGCTTTATAACGATTGCACATTGAACATCTGGCATTACAACGATATGTAACAATTACTGTTCCATTTAATTTTTTTTCAGTATTCTTTTTCATCTTTATTAATTACCCCTTTATTTTCTATTTTTGACAGCCTCATTAAAAATTTTCATCAAAGCTTCATAATGTGATTGCGGTGCGAACCTGTTTTCAAGCCTTTTTCTACTAGCTTGTCCCATCTTTTTAACCAAAATATCATCATCTAGCATCTTAATTTTTTTAATAAGATCCTCAACATTTGATGGTTCAAATAAATATCCGTTTTCCCCATCACTAACCAATTCTGGAAGACTTCCTATATTGCTAGCGATAACCGGCTTTGAATATTGAAACGACTCTAAAGCAGTATTAGGTAGGTTATCATACCAAATTGAAGGAATCAATGTAAATCTAGCTCCTTTTATAATATCCTCTAGTTCCTCTCCACTCTTAAACCCAAGGAATTCAACATTCTTCATTTTATGATCCTTTACATATTTTTTCAGACGCTTTGCCTCATCTGTTGTATCGTCTCCCATAATTTTAACTGTATACTCAGGCAATTTTTCATACGCTTTTATAACAGTTTCAACTCCCTTTTCTTCAGTAACACGTCCAAAATATAATCCATACGATCCTATCTGCGGTTCCCCTATTGTTGTTTTACTTGCTGTAAAAGTAGGAATACAATGAATTCTTTTTTCATCAAAGCCATTTAATGCCAATTTTTTCTTCAAAAATTCTGATGGTGTTATAAATGCATATACATTTTTATATACATTTATCATTTTATGAAATTTCATAGAAAACACTCTTACGACAGATGCAAATAGTGATCCTTTCACACATCTCTTTTTAATACAACTCCTATATCCCTTTGATAAACATTCTTCACAGACTTTCTTTTCATACATAAAATCAAATCTTGGACATAACAAGAAATAATCTGATAATCTTAACACAACCGGGATTCCCATTTTACTTGCACCTGTAATTACACTCGGAGACAATTTATTAACAAAATGAATAATATATACCAAATCTGGCTTTACATCCTTTATTTCTTTTTTTATTGCTTTTTCTACTTCACGAGAATAAATACTTCGCGTAAGTAACTGCCAAATTGATTTAGGTGTCTTTTTCACTTCATCAAAATATGTTGCATCTCGTCCACCAATTGGTTCTACAAAGTATTTTGAATATTCTGTTGCAACATTTTTATTGGAATGTATGGAAAAAGGTATAACCTCATGCCCATTATCTTCAAGCATCTTTTTAATATTAAACATATACTTTTCTGGGCCCCCAGAAATAAAGTATCTATAATTTACTATAAGTATTCTCAACGTTTTCTCCTTATCTTTATAAATAGCATTATTTACTATTTTTTATACACAAATATTTAATAAACAATAAACCTACTCTTTTTTATTCCCCTCTGTGATGGATAATCGCTTTTTATAAAGATCTCTTGTATCTCCAATTATTTTTGCCGGATTTCCACCCACAATCGCAAAATCAGGTACATCTTTAGTTACAACTCCGCCAGCTGCTACTAAAGCATTTTTTCCAATAGTGACATTATATAAAATAATACTCCTTCCTCCAATTACAGCATTATCTTTTATTACTACCGGGCCAGTATAATAATCAATCATTGGACCAGTGTAATTACAATCTCTATTCCACATTCTAGCTACTAAATCATGTTCATAGATTCTAACATCTGCCGCTACAGTGACATTATTTCCTATACTAATTAGATCCGGATGGGTAGGAATCCAACATGGATGCCAATACCCCCCCGACCATATTCTTTAAAGATATTAGATTTTCTAATCACTTCAGCTTTAGCATGGTTTTTCTTTAAAACTGTCAAAAGTAATAATTTAAACAAAATAACTAATTTTTTCACTAATTTCACCGTTTTCTATTTTTAGTTTATTAATCTCTCTGAAAAATATCCCTTGTATAAACTTTGTCTTTTACATCATCCAAACAACTATCGTAACGATTGGCAATAATTGCCTGACTCTGCCTCTTAAACTCATCTAAATCATTAACCACTTTGCTGCCAAAGAAAGTTTCACCGTCTTTCAATGTAGGCTCATAAATAATGACTGTAGAGCCTTTTGCCTTAATTCTCTTCATGACTCCCTGAATAGAACTCTGACGGAAATTATCACTATTACTCTTCATAGTAAGACGATATACACCTACCACAACATCTTTTTCTTTACTTTCATCCCAGTCATCATTTGCTTCATATGCTCCAGCAATTTCCAAGACTCGATCAGCAATAAAATCTTTTCTCGTTCTATTAGACTCAACGATTGCTTCAATAAGATTTTCAGGAACATCTGCGTAGTTAGCAAGCAGCTGCTTTGTATCTTTTGGTAAACAGTATCCACCATATCCAAAAGATGGATTATTATAATGTGTTCCAATACGAGGATCGAGACATACTCCATTAATAATCTGCTGTGTATTCAGACCTTTCATTTCGGCATAAGTATCTAACTCATTGAAATAAGAAACTCGTAATGCCAAATATGTATTTGCAAACAATTTGACTGCTTCTGCCTCTGTAAAGCCCATAAATAAAGTATCAATATCTTCTTTAATAGCACCTTCCTGTAAGAGCTGTGCAAACGTATGTGCAGCTTTTACTAAACGTGCATTATTAATATCTGTTCCAACAATAATTCGGCTTGGATACAAATTATCGTATAACGCCTTACTTTCTCTTAAAAATTCCGGACTAAAAATAATATTATCACAATGAAATTTTTCTCTAATACTTGTTGTATATCCAACAGGAATAGTCGATTTAATAACCATAATCGCTTCCGGATTATATTCAATGACTAATTTTATAACTGCTTCTACTGCAGAAGTATCAAAAAAATTCTTTTTGCTATCATAGTTTGTTGGAGCTGCAATAACAACAAAATCTGCATCCTTATAAGCTTCTTCTGCATCCAATGTAGCAGTTAAATTCAAATTTTTTTCTTCTAAATATTTTTCAATATAATCATCCTGAATTGGAGATTTCTTATTGTTAATTAACTCTACCTTTTCTGGAATAATATCTACTGCTGTCACCTGATGATGCTGACTCAATAAAGTAGCAATAGATAATCCAACATATCCTGTCCCTGCCACAGCAATTTTCAATGAATTAAAATCTCTCATTTTTTCTCTCTTCTTCCTATTCTTAAAATATATTTACATATAAAACTCTTTGTACCATTCTGCAAACTTGCGTAATCCTTCACGTAAAGTTGTCGATGGTTTAAAACCATAGTCTCTTTCCAATGCTTGCGTATCAGCATATGTCACAGGAACATCTCCCGGTTGCATCGGAACAAGTTCTTTATGTGCTTCAAAATCATAATCTTCTGGTAAGACTTTTGCTCTAATTAATTCTTCCTGAAGAATTTGTACAAAATCTAATAAGTTCTCTGGATGATTATTTCCAATATTGTAAACAGCATATGGCGGAATCGGCAAACCATCTTCTCCGTTCTTTTTCTCTGGTGCCCCCTGCATTACCCGTACAACGCCTTCCACAATATCATCAACGTAAGTAAAATCTCTTTTACAATTTCCATAATTAAAAATTTTAATAGTTTCTCCATTTAATAATTTATTTGTGAATCCAAAGTATGCCATATCGGGTCTTCCTGCCGGTCCATAAACAGTAAAGAAACGCAAACCAGTTGATGGAATATTATAAAGCTTTGAATATGCGTGAGCCATTAATTCATTACTTTTTTTCGTAGCAGCATATAACGATACAGGATTGTCTACTTTATCTTCTGTACTGTATGGAACTTTCTTGTTACTTCCATATACAGAAGAACTTGATGCATATACCAAATGTTCTACTGGATAATGTCTACATCCCTCTAATATGTTGTAAAACCCAATCAAATTACCTTCTATATATGCGTCTGGATTTGTAATAGAATATCTCACACCTGCCTGTGCCCCTAAATTCACAACCACTTGAGGAGTATACTTCTCAAAAATCGAATTAATAAGTTCCTTATCTGCCAAATTTCCTTTTACAAAGGAAAATGTCTTACTAGATGAAAGTTTTTCTAATCTATATTCTTTTAAACGAACATCATAATAATCATTCATATTATCGAGTCCAACTATTTTTATTCCTTCTATTTCTTTTAATAACCTTTCAGCCAAGTTTGATCCAATAAATCCAGCTACACCTGTAATAAAAATCGTCTTGTTTTTCAATTCAATAAATTCTTTGCTCATTTTATCTCCTATACAATTCTAATGTTCTCTCCACAACATCATCCCAATTATATTTTCCACAAATATAACCTGCTGCTTCATCTTTATATTTCTGTACCTGTTGTGCATCCTCACATGCTTCTTGAAGCTTACTCTGCAAATCTGCTACATTACTTTTTTTAAATATGATTGCCTTATCTTCCACTACAGAAGCACATTCATCTATGTCAGATACCAAACAACAATTTCCATAACTCATTGCTTCTAAAAGACTTAATGGCATTCCCTCTAAATCGCTTGGTAAACTATAAATATAAGCATTGCTGTATAGTTCATCTAACAACTGTCCCTGAACAAATCCGGTAAAAATAATTCTGTCATCGTCTTTTGCCATTTCTTTTAACTGGTTAGCAAATTCATCAGTATCCGAACTGCCTCCTGCAATGACTAACTTCTTATCTGTTTTTACGTTCTTAAAGCTTTCTATCAGATAAGTAATTCCTTTTTCCGGAACAAGTCGTCCTAAAAATAAAATATAATCATCTTTCTTTAAACCAAATTTCTTGTCAATAAGTTCTGCCTTTCTAATAACTGGACGATTCACACCATTAGGGATAAACTTTGTATCACGTCCATAAGTCTCTTTAAAATAATTTTGTACTCCCTCACTGAGAACAATAATTTCATCTGCAAATTTAACAGCACATTTTTCGCCAAGCATAATATATGTGCTGGCTAACTTGCCCCATTTTGCTCTTTGATGATCAAGTCCATGAACCGTAGCGATACAACGTTTTCCAAATAATTTTGGCAACCATAACATTGCACATGGTCCTTCTGCATGAAAATGTACCACATCATATTTTCCAAACGCTGCTGCTACCGCTGCAAAAAATGAAGCACTCATCGCTGCTAGTCCTTTTTTATCTATCGTTGGTACATATTTCATTCGGATACCTTTATATTCTTTTAATTTCTTCTCATCAAATTCTTTACCACTTACATGATGTCCATTACGGTTATATACTGTTATCTTATGTCCTAGTTTTGCCATGCGAACCGTTAATTCTTCAACGACAATTTCAATTCCACCTTGGCGACTCGGAATTGTCTTATGTCCAAGAACTGCAATTTTAAGTGGAGAAGTATTATTTTTCCTTTTATTCATAACTTCCTCTTATTATATTTATAACTTATCTATAGTTATCCTTTCGCAGCTTATTCTCTTTATAAAATAAGCTGCGAAAGATTTACATTGATCCATCTTTCTTAAAGACTAC
>CAJJTI010000125.1 GCA_905194705.1 uncultured Solobacterium sp.
CTGCAGGAAGAGCAGGAAGACCTTCACCTGCGAAGAAAGCTCAAATCCGCCCGGCGCGCCGAAATACCAGGAAAGAAAAAAGGAAAAGCCAAAAGGCACCAGCGTCGCGATCGCCCACCAGATCTTCCAGTGGCCAGGACTATCTGTCTGCTTTATGTCTTTGGATGATTTTGTATCTGTCTGTTTCATTCTAATGACCCTTGTAAAATATTCATGAACAAGAAAAGATTTATCAGATAGCAGTAGATTTAGATTTGCCTATCGATATGGGATATTATATGTTTCCTCCATTAAGAGAAAATAATATTTCAAATGTGGCATATCGATTAACAGCAAAGCAAGCTGCTCAAGCAAAATTTAATTTTGAAAAATTAAAAAGAAAACCCGAAGAAATGAAAGAATATGTTTCAAATATTTTAAATATTTATAGAACATATGAACAAAAAACTGATTATACAAAAGGATATACTTGTCGTTCGGGAAATAGTGTTTTTTGGGTTAACTATGATGGTACAATGAGTGCTTGTAGTTTTACATATGATTATCAAATCAATATTTTTGAAAATAATTTTGCTGAATCTTGGCAAAAATTAGTCAACCATGTATCAAATTCAAAACTTTCTAGAAAATGTCATGATTGTAAAAAAAGAATTCTTTGTGGAAGATGTGCAGCTGCTGCATATGCTGAAACAGGTAAAATAGAGGGAGTACCTGACTACTACTGTGAACTGACGGATCATTTTATAGATTTATTAGAAGAATACGAGGAAAAAACAAATGAAGATAAATAAAAATTATGTTGTTAAAAATATCATTGGAGAAGTAGTAATTGTTCCAACTGGTGATACAGCACAATATTTTAATGGTCTCATAAGTACTAATCAAGTTGCTGGGTTTATTTGGGAAAATATGGAAAAATGTGATACTCCAGAAGATATGCTGAAATTAGTACTAGAAAATTTCGATGTTGAAGAAGAACAGGCAAGAAATGATGTACTCGGTTTTTTAGATACGTTAAAAAAAGCAAAAATGATAGAATATTAAGATTAATATATTTTTTAATACCCCCCATCTAGTTAATAATTTAATTGTAAGGGGGTATTATTGTGCAACTATGGCATCAATTAAGTTGGAAATAAGCATAGGTATTTGTCATCGAGTGAAATGAACTGTAAGTCGTTAATAGCAAGTAATGTTATGGATGAAAGAAGCAGTTTAGCAAGAAGCAAGAAATGTTTACGTGAATTAATCAAGTAGTAAAAGGAAAATGCTGAGTATTCCGCTAATTGAAGACCACTCGTTACGGTAGAGAAGTCCACCCAATACGCTGACCAAGCCCACACCACTCAAAAATTGAATACGCTCAAAAGTCCACTATGGATTTGAAAAAGGCATGACAATTTTTTATCATTGTTATGCCTTTCCTAGTTTTATTGTTTTATTCTTGAGTATTCTTCGCGTAATGATTTTCCGTGTAAAGTAATTAGATAGGAACTATTAATGATTCTATCTAAAATAGCGTCTGCAATAGGTCCTCCATCTAATAATTGATGCCATCCATCGAATGAGTATTGACTACAGAAAATGGTTGATTTTTTATTACAACGAATTTCCATCAACTCTAGAAGGTCGCTTCTTTCAGATTCGTTTGTTGGTTTCAATAAAAATTCATCGATGATCAACAGATCATACTTCCCCAATCTCTTTAAGTATTCATTGTATTTTCCTTGAATTCTCTTTTCTTCAAATTTTGAAAATAATTCAGGCAGTCTGATATACAGCACTGTCTTTCTATTACGACAGGCATGTACACCTAATGCATTAGATAGCCATGTCTTTCCACAGCCTGAAGCACCTACAAATATAATATTGAGACCTCTTTCTATGTAGTTGTTTGTAGCCAGTTCTTCCATCTGAGAACGATTAAGTTTTCTATCTGGATTATAGTTGATATCTTCTATGCTCGCTGTAGAATCATAAAAATGGGCATCTTTTATATATTTTGTGATTGTATGATTGACTCTGCTTTCATATTCCATATCAATCAGTTCATTGAATCTTTCTTCAAATGATAACTGATTATAGCCTGGATCACTGATTTGAATTTCATATTGTTCAGCTATTACAGGCAATCTCATCTGTCTGAGTTTTTTTACTGTATCCTGACTACTCATTGTTTCTTCCTCCGTAATAATCCTTGCCACGTACAAATGCATGCGTATCTGATACATGTTTATTATTTGTAGTACTTCTATCTTTCATGTCTTGATTTGACTGTAGAATCATTTTAATATTCTTATAGCTAGGCTGATGGATGTGCTTCAACGCCAATTTACACGCATCTTCAAGTCTGGCTTTTCCATATTTATCAGATAATTTGAGTAATGATAGACAACCCTTATAGGCCTGTTCTTCAACTTTGCATCGTTCAAATAATTTTTCTACAACTCTGGTTGTTTCTGGACCTATGGATAATGCCCAGTTTACAAAACGTTCCTTATTCCACTGGAACTTTTTGTGATTTTCAGGCATATGACTTTCATTGGTCGAATATTGATTTACACGTCCATAAAGTCTCTGATGTGAACAGATCTGATTCGTTTTATAATAGACAGTTACAGTACTTTTTGTCAGCTTAACATCTACATAATTGCCTACATATTCATGCGGTACAGAATAATTCATCTTATCAACTGAAATATGATAATTGAGTTGAACCTTTGCACGCTTCCAGGAACTCAGTTCAAATGGAGTTTCAGGAAGAGGGAGCATATAATCTTTTTCCTCATCCAGATAAACTGATTTTCTTGAGCCTTCTCTTTTCTGGAATGGTTTATTATTGAAAACATCCAGTTCCTTTAATATAGCCGCATTTAAATCGTTAAAAGAAAAGAACTTTCTGTTTCTTAGCTTACCAACAATTGCGATTGTACAATCACCAACAGCCCCTTCGACAGCAGCTTTATCTCTCGGTTTTCTGACTCTTGTAGGAATAATAGTTGTATCATAGTGATCAGCCATTTCCTGATAAGACTTATTGAGAACAGGATCCTCATACTTCTTATTTGATATGACACCTGTCTTAAGGTTATCAGGAACCAGCAGTCTTGTTACGCCTTCAAAGTAGCTGTAGGCATTGATATGACAATCAATCCAGTCTGCAATCTTCATAGTAGGACAAGCCTGAACATAACAAAGCATGCTGAATGGAAGTGTTGCTTCAAATAGATACGCTTTAATACTTTCACCAGTATAACAATCAAATACACACATGGTTGTTCCATTCCAATCTACCATTAGCTTATCTCCTGGTTTATGTGTGATATGCATTGTAAGATTGTTTTTCTTTACATAATCACGATACTTTTCGCAGAAGTAACTGTACTGATAGAATGGGAAGTTACTGTTTCTGCAATCTTCTGCATATTCTTCCCATAATAATCTGATGTTTGTCCCTGGTCTTAACAGTTCTTTATGAATATACTGATAATCAGGTTGTTTAATGATTAGATTAAGTTTAGTCTCCTTTCCAAATAATAGTTTCTGTACTTCCATTTCATTCTGATTCTGGATCATGGACCAGCAAATATTATTTTCATCAGCTGCTTTAGACACTTTTCTTACTGTATCTCTTGATACCTTAAGTGCTTCAGCTATCTTTCGCTGACTGAAATTTTGTGACCTCATTTCCAAAATCTTCTTAACATCTCGCATATAAAAACACCTCCTAGTTGCAAGATTTGATAAGTATTTATTACTTATCAAATCCATTTTACAACCAAGAGGTGCAAATCTTTCTATTAATATAGTGGACTTGTTTAACGGATTCACTGGACTTTTCTAGCGTAACATATGGACTTATTTTACCGTATAGAGTGGCCTTGCCACTCCGTAATATTCAGTATGCTAATCTTTACAATAAAGATGGTGTCACACGTCATTTGAATTATTATGAAACACATGAGCATGAATATGTCTATCAGGAAACAAAAAAAGGTACTACTATAGTATTAGGATTCTATAAAATAGAAAATGGCCAGGTTATTGATGAACATACAACCGCATGGCATTAAAAAAAGATTCCGAAAGGAATCTTTTTATAGTAGTTCTTTAAGTTTCTCAATAGATTCTTCTGTAGTAGCCCAGCTTGTCGCAAAACGTACTACTGTATGCGTATCATCATACTTTTCCCAGAAACCATAGCGTACATGCTTTTCTAGTTCTTCTAGTTTCTTGTTGTCTACAATAAAGAACTGCTGGTTTGTAGGAGAATCAATATAGAATTCATAACCTTTTTCTTTAAAGATTGTTTTAAGCTTTTCAGCCATATCAATAGCATGTCTTGAAATCTTGAAATAGAGATCATCTGTAAAAAGAACATCAAATTGAACACCATTTAAACGTCCTTTTGCGAGCAGTGCACCATGCTTCTTGATAAGGTTCACAAAGTGTGCTGGTGTATTATTCTTAGTAAAGACAACAGCTTCTCCACATAATGCCCCTACTTTAGTTCCACCAATATAGAATACATCAGTGAGTTCCGCAATATCTTCTAGTGTCACGTCTGTATCATAAGACATGAGCCCATAACCAAGTCTTGCACCATCTAAGAATAAAGGCAAATTATAAGCATGACATACATCTGAGATTTCTTTTAATTCTTCTTTTGTATAAAGTGTGCCGTATTCTGTAGGATGAGAAATATAAACCATGCCTGGGAATACCATATGTTCATGGTTAGCATCGTTATAGAATGTATCTACTAATTCTTTGACATCTGATGCTTTGAGTTTACCTAAGTATTGTGGAACAGTCATTACCTTATGTCCTGTATATTCAATAGCCCCTGCTTCATGAGCGGCCACATGTCCTGTCACTGCAGCGATAACACCTTCATAAGGCTTCAACATTGTATCAATGACTAACTGGTTAGTCTGTGTACCACCTGTAATAAAGTAAATATCAGCATCTTCTTTACCACATGCTTTCGCAATCTTTTTTCTTGCAGATTCAGAATATATATCTACTCCATATCCTGACTGCTGGTCCATATTTGTTTCAATAAATTTTTCTAGAATGGCAGGATGTGCCCCTTCTGTATAATCACTTTCAAATGATAACATCTTTATATCCTCCGTTTTTTGTATTCTACACTATTTTAGAAGTGAATACAAATAGTGAAAATAATTCAAAAATATGAAGTAATTCACCCTGATGAATGAGTATATATATGTGTAAGCCACTTATTTCTTGTTTAGAATACTTTTACATAGAAAGATAAAGGAAACTCATTCCTCGAATAGTCAATCCATACAATTTGGTAGGAATAGGAACAGAACTATACTATAATAATCAAAAAGAGGAAAATATAAGTAACTAAATATATTGACTATTGTGATTAAATGTGTTCAAATCTACTCAAAGGAAAGCTTTAATATGAAAACATCAAATATCACAAATTATAAATCAAAGGATTTTGCTGAACTTTAAGGCATACCTGTTAAGACATTATAACGTTGGGATAGAGAAGAAACTTTATAGGCAAACCGAACTCCAACTAATAGGCGTTATTACACTTATGATTTGTAGGCTGTATGGGCTTCGTAAGTATAAAAAACAAATAGAAAGGGATGAGGAAATTGCTAAAGAGCTTCAAAACGGAAATA
>CAJJTI010000126.1 GCA_905194705.1 uncultured Solobacterium sp.
AATACAGAGTCCGGTTACCGGATTAGTTCCCATACTGATACTGAGATGCCCCTTCTACCAATGATGAACCGGCAGTAAACTACATCTTATATTCATCTCTTTTTTATAACTAACCGCCCGCTGTATTAAGTATTAGTCAGAGCAGCAAAAGAGTCATAATATCCTTACCGGCTGAATGATAATATCCCTTCAGTTCCATACCTTAATACTCCACAATGCAAGGGAGATGAACGGGCAATAGATAAACGTGCCTGGAGTAATGTGGAGAGAGTTTTATATTTCCTCCCGTTTATTATTCAGGCACTCTTTACTGTTGCCCATTCTCATCAGTCCATAGTCTCAATACTTTTTACCGTATTTGTTTTTATGGCTGTGAACCGATGATAAAATATGGGGATATTGCATTTTAGGGGATTCAGTCTATTTGCATAATTAAAGTTCACACTTCTCAATATTATGTAATCAGCTATAAATCAATAAGCAAACATATAGATTAGTTCACACCTGCTTCTCATGTCACTTCACAGGTATAGGTTCCCATGTTACTTCACAGCTTCCCACCTCGGTTTCACCCAATAAATGACAAATATTATCCAGTATGTTTGATACTATCCTTCGCTGTCTTTCCCGTATCTGAGTAACAATATTAACAAGTTCTACACACCATATTGCCAACTGAAACCAACTTAACCAAAGTAAACTATAGAAAATAAGAACATCCGTTACCGCTTGTTTGTTGCATTGCCGGTCTTATGAATACTGAGCCTTGTTCTGTAATCTGAAACAAGATGGATTATGATTATTAGTAAATAAAATGGGGCCTAAAAGTTTTTTTGTGTTCCCTCTGTGTTCCCGTAGATCTTAAATAAAAAAGACCGCCAAGAGTGGAAGCCTCTCAACAGTCTTAATTTCAGTGATTTATTTTGTAGCGGGACCCGGGATTGACCCGTGGACCTCATGATTATGAAACCGGGCTGTGCCGATATCTTCCTATATCTTTGCGTTTCACGCTCTTACTTAAGTAGCTCTTTTACAAGGGCAAAGATAATATTTCTTTTTCATCCGTAATCATGCCATTTCTTCTATTTTCCGGTGATTTGTGCAATTTTCGTGCAATATGGTTTATTCTTTGTTTAAATAGAGATGAAATTTTGTTTGTATAAGAAAAAATGCGAATTTTGTGAAAATATAGTAATTAATAACTTTGAGATAGACATGTATAGTTTGGTGTTTTCTGGTACTGAATTACAAAAGCTTACAACTCAATATGAACGTCGTAGTTTGGGACTGAATCGTGAGGAATTAATTTCTCAGATAGAATCTTGCTGTCTTCATGATATATTGGAAGGTATATATCAATTTCATATAAATTATGTAGGTGGTTTATATATAAATGGGAAAGAAAAGGGAACTATAGATTATTTGTGCCAGAATCTAATAATAAGAAAGTTATATCAAAATATAAAGCGGGTATATAATGTTTCTCAGGCAAATAGAAACCAAATAATTAGGCAAGTAAAAATTATATTAGAAGATCCCTATCTATTGTGGATAATAAGATTAGATATAAAGTCATTTTACGAAAGTATAGATCGTGATGTTGTTTTGAATAAACTTAAAAGCGATAGTAGGGTCAATTATCAGACAATAGAATTATTAGAAAATCTTTTTTCTCATCCTTTAATTTATTCTATAAAAGGACTGCCTAGAGGATTAAGTATTAGTTCGGCTATTTCAGAATTATTTATGAAGTATTTTGATTTGGATGTACAAAGAATTAATGGAGTATACTATTATGCGAGATTTGTTGATGATATAATTATTTTTTGTAATTGTGAAAAAGCTAGAGATGAAGTGTATAATACAATCCCTGTGTTGCTAGAAAAAATGAAATTAACTTTAAATCAGGACAAATCTTATGTTTTAGATGAAACGAAATTGACTTCAAATCAGAAGTTTAGTTATTTAGGATATTCTTTTTCTCTAAAAAAAATAGGAAAAAATAGGAAACAAAAAAATGAATTATTGGTATCAATTGCTGAAAATAAGGTAGAAGTGATAAAAACGAAATTAACAAAGGCATTTGTGAGATTTATTCACGATAAAAATTATGATATGCTTGTTAATAGAATAAAATATCTTACTGGGAATTTTACAGTTGGTAACATTGCTGATTTAACTCCCATAAAATCAGGGGTTTATTTTAATTATAAAATGATAAGTGAATCAGAAAAAGAAAGGCAACTTCGAGAGCTAAATTTATATTATAATAAGATGTTGCACTGTAAAAAAGGCAGTTTTGGATATAAACTGTCTTCTTTATTGAGTAAAGAACAAAAAAAAAGATTGTCTAAGTATTCTTTTTATTTTGGATTTGAAAATCATGTGTCTCATTATTTTCATTCCAAATTACTTTGTGAAATAAAAAAATGTTGGCTATGAATGACACTCCTATAGTTAAAAATAAGTATAGAGCTTTATTAACAGAAATGCTTCCCTATGAAATTCCTTTATTATTGGACAATAGTGGTTTTTACTATAATATGTTGGATGAAAAGTTAAGAGCGATTTTTAATCATCAGTTTTCTTTTTCAAACACATGGACAATTCCCTTTAACTATACAATAAAGAAGAATGGTGGGATTAAAAGTCGATTACTAAGTATTATGCATCCGAAAATTCAACTTGATTTTGTGGATTTATATGAACATTATGAACTGTTAATGATACATCTCTGCAATATTAGTCCATATTCATTACGACATATACATAATGTAGCAAAGTGTACTTTTAATTTGGAAAGTGCAGAAAAGGTAATTGATAAAGAGGAAAAGATAGTGGAGTTAGAGGATGAAATTCAAGATAAAGAAGTTCCTATATATCGTTCTTATTTCACTTATAGGACAATTGATATGATTTTTAAATTTCACCAACAAATGGATTTGTTAAGACTAGAACAAAAGTTCCATTTTATGATGAATATGGATATTGCTAGTTGTTTTTATCATATCTATACTCACTCTATAGCGTGGGCTATAAAAGGTAAAGAGTGTGCCAAAAATAATATTGATGCCATATCTTTTGAGACAACCTTTGATAAATTAATGCAAAGAAGTAATTATAACGAAACAAATGGAATTTTAGTAGGACCAGAAGTTTCCAGAATTTTTGCAGAGATTATCTTTCAGCGTATAGATCTTAATGTTCTTAATATATTAAGGGAAAAGAATTTAAAATTGGGGTCCGATTATGAAATACGGCGCTATGTAGATGATCATTTTATATTTGCTAATAAAAAAGAAACATTGAGTTTGATTCTTGATGTTTTTAAGGAACAATTGGAAATATATAAATTGTATATTAATGAATCTAAAACAAATATTCAAGAAAAGCCATTTCCGACTAATGTAACCTGTGCTCGACAAGAATTATTATTGATGTTTACTTCATTTGTTGACAAATATGTCATAACCGAAGAAGGTGAGTTTAGAAGTATAAGTAAGCCATATAAAGTTGCAAATTTATTTCTACATCAATTTCGTACATTGGCTCATAAATATAGCGTATCTTATGATGCGCTGAATAGGCATCTGCTAGGGTTAATTGTTCGTTTACTAAAGGGTACGTTTATATCAAAAATTAAAGAAGGTACTTTTTTTTCTGATACTAATATTCTTTTAACAATATTGGATATAAGTTTTTATGTTTATTCTTTGGATATGTGTGCTACTGCCTCATTTAAAATATGTCGTATAATCCAATTATCAATAGGCACAATGATTGGTATGTCAAGAGATATGAAATTAGAAGTAGAAGATAAAATTAATAGAGAAGTAAAGCGTTGTTTTGATATTTATAGATTTCAAGATCGTAAAGGAGATACAAATATTGAAGTGTTAAATATTCTTATTGCAATAAGCTGTTTGTTGGATAGGAAACTTGACCTATCAATTATCAAGGATTTATTTGGTTTATATGTAGATAAAAGTCCTCAGTGTTATATGGAATTAAACTATTTTCAAATTTGTACAATTCTATATGTGATAAAGGATGAAGTTGTATTTCATAAGATAAAAGAGGAAATTATTCGTGAAGTAAAAAGGAGATACGAAGAGACGCATGATAGTTTAAAAAGCGCGGAGTTAGCTATGCTTTATTTTGATTGGATTGTATGCCCTTATATTGAAAAAAAAGATCAATTAGACATTATAGAATCTGTAAGAAAAGTAGATAGAAAAAAAGCTGGAGAAATTTGGACTGAAATAAATAAAAGTAATTATTGGTTTTTTAATTGGAATAAAAGTGTAAATTTGGAGCGATATTTAACAAAGAAAGAATATAGACCTGCCTATGAATAAATAAGAAGTAGTATCTGAGTATGGCAGTAGTTTAGTTGCTGAATTGGGTAACTCACTAATACGCTGGGCATATATAAATTATAAAGTAATGAAAGGAAAATTCCTTAGTAAATGTCAAGCGAGAGGGTAATCCTCACACACATTTGTCCGGAAAGGATACTGCTTTTTTTTATTTAATATATTGAATCTGCAAGTAAATATTTGAGTATATAACTTTAGTGTGGTTGCATAACTTTATTAGGGGGGAGTGGTTGCAAACGTTGTTTGAAAATGCTTGTAAATGCCTTTTGAAAGGCCCGATTAACTTATAATTCCAAAAATTGGGGGATATATTATCGGTGCTCTCCTTTTTCTTTTTTTCAGGGGGGTAAATATCATCCGCTGGTGGGTAAACACTATATTTCAGGTGGGTAAACGTTCAAAATACAGCTCCTTGAGAAATACAGTACAAAACGATTTTTTGAATTGAATATTAATTGGTTAAGTGATGAAAAACTATCTATCCTTAGAGTGTGTAAAACGCTACACACCTATACATGATGTAAACATAGAAAAAAAAGTGGTTTATCGTGCTTCACAGAATGCGCATAGCACTGCACGAATATGTAAAATATTTACATTGCTCCAATTCCATATTCTAATCCTTAAATAGTCATATATCCAACATTTCATCCCAAATCTGTATGGGCAATGATGAATAGGGTGGATGAGTAACCAATACAGAGTTTTAAATTCTTTTCTGATAAATGGATCCCGATGGCTTGATTTGTTACAGAGAAAATGAGATGGCGCAGGGTATTGCCTTGAACAACATAAGTCTCATTTATTTACATTTCAAAAAAACAGTATTTGTTGTAACCATGTTGAACATCCCCACATGTGAAACATAGAAAGTAAGTGTAAAGTCCTTGTCTCTTTCCTTCCGATAGTGAACTGTAACCATGTAACGCAATTATAAGAAGCATAAGAAATATGTCTGACGGTCTAAAAACGTTTTTCCATAAAAGTAAAGTTACAGTTACATTACGTAATAATATCTTGTAAATCAACAGAAATGCTATCAAGGTTGCATTGTAGGGTTACATAATAAGGTTACACAACAAGGTTACAGTTCCCCCTATTAGGTTACAACGGAAAATTTCGGTTACACCCGTATTGGACATAGCTGAAACCAACGGGAAAGTTGCCAACCTGTTACAATCATCCAACACTTCATCCCAAATCCGTACGGGTAATGATGAATAGAGTGGATGAGTAGC
>CAJJTI010000127.1 GCA_905194705.1 uncultured Solobacterium sp.
CTAATTATGTACCGGGGTTTAGCTATGCTGGTAATGTTCTTCCTTCAAATGTGTCAAGATATCAAATCTTGGAAAAGATAAGAGGGCAATATTATCATAAGTATACAAGTAATATTTTTGCATCTATAGGAAATACTATTTTGGGTAATGATAAGTTTGTAGAAAAGAAACCATATAGCCATGCTGAAGAATCATTTAACAATGAATTTGTTTCTCAAGGGGCAATGATAGTTGGTCTTTCTACGGTCGGCAAATTAGGAAAAGTGATTCTTAATGCTTTTAAAGCTGGTCGAAATAGTGTCTGGTCTCTTCCATGGTTAGAACGTGGTTTAATAATTGAAGAGCAACTTGGAAAAAATCTAAAGGGAAATTTTCCTACAATTGATAAATTTCTTAATGGCGTTGCAACTAGTATAAAAAGCATAGACCTTAAGGCAAAAAGTTATCAAAATGCAAATGCTTTATATTCCAGATTAAAAGGATATATTAATCAGGTTGCTAAATTCAAAGGACAACGTTGGAATGGAGTTACTATTCAAGAAGAAGACATAACTAAAAGAGCTTTGGATGTTGCAATTCCGCAAGGTGCATCAAAATCACAAGTAGAAGCTATACAAAAAGCTATTGAATACGGCAAAAATAATGGAGTACAAGTAAACATACATGTTATTCAATAAATAAATCAAAATTGTTATTTGCCATAAGTCTTTAGACTGACGGCAAATAACAATTTCAATTATAAAATGAGAAATATGAGAATAGACAAACAGATAACAATTTGTAAATTGGGAACAGAGCTGAAAATCTATCCCGAATCTAAAAATGAAATAGGTTTGTGGATAGCACATCCTCCATGTTTCGTTATTTCATCAAATGACCCTTACGGTGTGGAGAATATTGTCAACAATGCTATAAAATATAGCAATTCTGGAGAATTGGCAAATGAAGATTCCGCTAAATTAGTTCTAAAGGAGTTTCATCTTAAAAGTTGGAACGTATTGTATAAAACTTATAAAATAATTAGTTTTTCTCTTGCGTCAGAACAAATTATCATTACACCATATATTTATACAAGAAGGGGAGGATTTCCTGACAACAAGGGTAAATTAATTTTCGATAAAAGCGATTATAGTTGTGCAATAAGAGAGCTTCTAAAATATTGATTATTTGTAAATAAGGCTGTGTTTAGTTATAAGGGTTATAGCTAAACACAGCTTATTTTGGTACTTTTATACTCCCCATTTTATCCTTTCTTATTCAGAGTATAGTTCTTTCTATCCTCTTTTTTAGGTTCGTTGCCAAACGAGTCTATCAGAATAATACTATTGGCATCTCTCACCTTAATAGAATATATTGTCTCCACTCGAAGGATGCACAAGCATCAAGATATTGCCATCAAGCACTTGGAAGGTACCTCTTAACTTTTCCCGCTCGTTCTGCTTTTCTTTGAATGTCTGTATCAACAAGTAGGAAACTCTTGCCATCCTTTTTCGATTAAGTCTCACAATCTACACTTTGTCAGCTTTTGGCTTTATTGTCCATTGTTATTATTCAATAATGGTTCTTTCTCTAACGATATGCTGTTTTTACCAAGAATTTACATAAAAGTTGTTATAATATATATAAATATTCGTCTTTGATACTTCCTGCCATTATCTTTGCCGATTAAAATGTTAGTGCAAAGCAATAATGAAGTAATAGAAACGTAAAAAGTAAACAACATGGAACGCAAAGAACAGACCGGGCATATCTGTAGATGGATGGCTTTAGGCATAACGATAGCCACCATCGTAGTAGGATGTACCATTGTAATCGGCCTATTTGAATGGCGCGATAGAAGCAGGATGGAGAGCAGGATTGCAGAGAGGCACCTTTGGCGGAAAAGCATGTATGACTTGAACATGTGTGTCGCCAAATAGTCCCTACTTGGTGAGACAATGGGAAAACATTGATAGACATATTATTGTGCGTTTTTTGATTAATACTGTAATTCAATACAATGAATTCAATAGCCAATCGTTCTTTAACTATAATATAAAAGAAATAATAGATGAAAGTATCATTAAAACAAGGCTATAAACCGCCTTAAACTTCAATCGGGAATATCAGAGGATATGTTCCTTTTTGGTTCTTTGAAATATTTTCCATGTTCAGGCAACCCATACCAATGGCAGCGGTAAGACCGTGAAGACCATCCAAAAGAGTGGTCCTGACGGTGAGATTACCACTTCGTTTGAGTATGACGGCATACAGCGTCTTGTCCGTGTTACCGACACGGAGGGCAATGTTACCACATCCACTTACGACATGGGTGACCGCCGTACTGAGGTGAACCATCCTGCAAGTGGCATCACAAGTTACACTTGTGATGCGCTCGGCAATGTGCTGACCAAGCAGACTGCCAACCTTGCCAAGGAAGGCAAGTTCATCACCTACGATTACGACTATCAGCGTCTGACGGGTATCAACTACCCAGACCATCTGGAGAACAACGTGAAGTATTACTACGGTGGCCGCAACGCCTCTCAGAACCGTATCGGTCGCTTGATGCTCCGTGAGGACGGAACAGATGCCATTGAATACTTCTATGGCAAGATGGGCGAAGTCACCAAGACCCGCCGCACGATGATTGTGCCTAATCAAGTGATCGCAACTTATGTGACGCAATGGACTTATGACAGCCACAACCGCCTGTTAGAGATGATTGTCCAGACGAGGAGAAGATTACTTCTCTTACAATCTCGGCGGTCAGCTTGAGAAGGTTCATGGCTAAAAAGCAAAGGATGTTAGTTCTTATATATTAATAAAGTAAAAAATGCCCAAATGCAATATATTTTAACGCCTTAATAATGAAAATTGTTAATAATACATAAATAACGCATTCGTTATATATCGATTTGAAATAAATTTCGTAAATTTGCACAATTTAATCAATAGTACTGTATAAATATGAAAAAGTATTTAGTTTTAATATTATTGGCAGTGATTGTATCATCATGCCAAGATGAAATTCTTAATGACAGTAATCCTGTTATTGAGAACGTGAATGTTAATTTGTCAATGGATGAGGCAATGAGTGTTGCAAATGATAATCCTACAAATTTATCAGAGGATGAGATTCTGGCAATGGTAAATGATTTTTCCACTTCGTTGGGCTCAAAAACAAGAAGTGCTGCCAATCCAAGAATGTCTATTGTGGGCTCATATCGCATTGGCGGAATTATATCAAGCAAGACAACAAGAGGGACTACGACTGATAGTATTCCTGTTTATGAGGTGTGTTTACAGTCTGGAGAAAAGAGTGGGTATGCTTTAGTTTCTGCCGACTCTCGAAGTGCTGGTGTTTTGGCATATATAGAAAATGGTAATTTTGAGAAAAAAGATAGTACTGGGGCATGTTTGATGTTAAAATTGGCAGAAGCTTCAACTGTTTCAGAGATAAATAAAATAGAAAGGCTCAAAGTTGAGTTACGAGAGAAAACCTTGAAGAAAGTAGCTTCTTGTTTGGGTAAATCTACAGTAACATATGAAGAAATAAAAGATTTGATTGAGGTTAATGGTGTAAAAAGCCATGAAACAACTTCCCGTTCTACAGCTTATGACAAACCTTTGAGCCAGATTATATCGTTAATGCCTCAAAATGGTGGAGCTGTTTTAAAGACCGAGTGGGGCCAAGACAATCCTTATAACTTGTTGTTGCCTAAATCTTATAATGCATATCATATGGAAACAAATTACCCTATGGGGTGTGCTATTACAGCAGGAGTTCAAACTTTAGCAGCTATCGCTCCGAGCATGACGATTGATGGAACAGTCATAGACTGGGCATTTGTTACTAAAAAACCGAAATTGAACTATGATTCGTATTTTGGCGGAGATTATGAGGAGGCTATGATGATTTCCAAAGTAGTTAAGCATATGTATGAAGGAACAAATACAAGACCAAATATTGATAAGGATTTTAAGTATGGGCCTTATGATGATCCGAATATACCTTGTGTAAAAAGTAGTGCAACTTCAGTTTCTAATTTATTGGATTATTTAAAGAAGTATGTTTCTTGTGGCACTTATTATAATAAATATGCCCCAGATCCATTGTTAAATACGATAAATGCAAACCGCCAGATGCCTTGCGTTGCAATAATGGGTGGAACACATACTGCAAATGAACAGGCAGAAAAAGGTTCTCATGCTTGGGTTATAGATGGATATGCAATTTGCACTAAGACAAGCAGAGAAATTTTACGAAATAACGATTTGTACTTTCATGCTAATATGGGATGGGATGGAACTGACAATGGCTTTTATAAGGTAAATGCAGATGCTTCGACTGATTTTGAGACAACATTAGGCACTTATAATATAAATTTTTGGGAAATAACAGAAATTCATAAGAAATAATTAGTTTTAATTGCATTTGGTGTACAAAGTTATGTACATCAAATGCTTTATTCTATAGGCAAATATGAAAATAATTCAATCCTTTTTTCTTTTTTTTGTGTTTTCTATAGTATATGGCTGTAGTAATGGTACTGATGTTTCATCATTGTGTTTTGAAAAAGAGTATTACGAAAAGCCATTATTAGAAAACCCATCGGAAATTATGTTTAGTGGTGGAAGCAACAATCTTTCAGTCGAAGTGTCAGATGATAATGTTTTGGAAGCCACTATTGGTGCTGGAAAAATAAAAATAAAGACAAAAAAGAATGGGATCGTTTATCTTGTTGTAAAGGATAAGACGGAAAATACTAGCGTTACTATTAGGGTTAAGGTCGTGGATAGTTACTTAGGTTTGCAATTAGGCAAACCAATTCCGAACTATTCTGTTTATAACGAAGATGACAGACTTTATTTAGTAAATAATAAAAGTAAATCATTTTATTTATATGATAAATCTTTTAATTTAAAAGCTACTGGCAATTACAAACTGTTTGTGAAAAACTCAAATTATTTTCTTTCTTTAGTCTTTTCAGATAAGGTTTGTTTTTATAATATTTCAAACAGTTCACATGCTTTTTTATGGGGAGCCATTCCTACTTATTTAGAGTTTTTATGGACGAATGAAGGTCTTACAACTACTAATGCACGAGATGTATCACCTGTCGTTATGACTGCTTTTGATTTAGACACAAATAACGTTTACTATTTTAATGTTGATTCTACCGAATTTCCTTACGGGATATTAAATTAAAACACAACGGCAATTAGCAATATACAACACCTTTCTGTTGATGCTATTTTGAATATATGTAAAACTGATGATATTAGAGGTGAAGTTCTGAATGGTAAAGGTGTAAGAGTTAAGTAAACGACTCTCTCATTTACTCATTGATAAAGCTGACAATGCAAAAGACTTTTCAATAAGATTCAAAAGGATGGTAGGATTGAAACTCTTGCCATCCTTTTTCGATTAAGTCTCACAATCTACACTCTGTCAGCTTTTGGCTTTCTTGTCAATGGTTATTATTCAATAATGGCTCTTTCCCTAACGATATGCTGTTTTTACCAAGAATTTACATAAAAGTTGTTATAATATATATAAATATTCGTCTTTGATA
>CAJJTI010000128.1 GCA_905194705.1 uncultured Solobacterium sp.
AAAGATGAAATAACTGAAATACGCAAACAGAAGTTAGCTAATACATTATTAAAGAATAATTATTATTCACCTTATTTAGCTTCCTGTATTAAAGATGGTACATTAAACACTGATTATTTATCTTTATATACCGTTATTTCAAGTGAAGGCAGTCTAAGTGAAAAAGACTTTCTTCTATATAACCGTTTATTAGATCGTGGTTATGTAGAAGAACAAATATTAAATTTATTCAAGAATTTATATTATTACGAAATGACACCGCTATTAGTATTTGATTATCAATATGATGAAAAACCATATATTGATGACTGCTTAAGTCATCGTGATACAAATTCTACTTCTCACTTTGAACTAACAGGAGATTATTATACAGAGTACGGTAAACCACTACCAGTAGATGATCCAACGAATATCAACATGTTAGTTAACAAGTCATACTACTTAGACAGTTCTTATGTTCCTGAAAATATTACAGAGCTATCGAATTATTATGGAGCAAGTGGTAGAAGTTTAGCTAAAGTAGCAGCTGATGCCTTAGCAAAATGGTGTGATGCCGGTAGAAGTGTTGGCGTTTTGTTCTATGCAACAAGTGCCTATCGTCCTTATGAAGACCAGCAAAAAATATATAACAATATGGTTTCTTCTTCAGGACAGGCAAGTGCTGATGCTTTAAGTGCTAGACCTGGATACTCTGAACATCAGACTGGTTTAACGGTTGATATTGCCGCAACAAATGAAGAAAGTAAGAACTTTGCAGAAACAAATGCTTACTTATGGACAAGTACTAACTCACCTACTTATGGTTGGATTCTAAGATATCCACAAGGTAAGGAACAAATTACAGGTTATGATTTTGAACCATGGCACTATCGTTATATTGGTAAAGCTTTAGCTGAAGCAGTAAGTGAATCAAAATTAACATATGATGAATTCTATGCTCTATATTTAAAACCTTGGGATAATGAAGAAAATAAACCAAGCAATGATATCTTAAACGCTACAAATTATCACGCAAATAGTCATGCCTCACCTAGCCCTGCTTCTACAAGTCCAAGTGAGACAACAAAAGGGGAATAATATGAAATATATTTTAAAAAATGGCATTATTTTAGATGGCACAAAAGATATGCAGCCTGTTAGAAACAAATATATTGTTATCGATGGTAATAAAATCACGGCTATTACCGATTCAATCGATGGTTTAGAAGGATATGAAGAAATTGATTTAGGTGGCAAATATGTTTTGCCTGGTTTAATCAATATGCATGTTCATCTTCCTGCAAGTGGTAAACCTTCAAACAAAAAGAGTGATCCTGAAAAACTGGTACACTTCTTGTTAAGTAATCCACTGACAGCAGCTATTGCCTATAATATCTGCTATAAAGCTGCTAAAACAGAATTAATGAGTGGTGTAACAACAATTCGTACCGTTGGTGGTATCAGTAACTTTGACACAAGAATTCGTGATGAAATCATGCAGGGTAAAAAAATTGGTCCAAGAATTGTCGCTTCAAATGAAGCCGTAAGTGTTCCTGGTGGCCATATGGCTGGTTCTGTTGCTAAAGCTTGTCATACAGTAGATGAAGCAGTTAGCTTTGTAGAAAAAATAGAAGCCGATCATCCAGATTTAATTAAATTAATGATTACTGGTGGTGTCTTAGACGCAAAAGAAAAAGGTGTTCCTGGCGAATTAAAGATGCCAGTCGAAATGGTCAAGGCATGTTGCGATAAAGCTCACCAACAAGGCTTTAAAGTCGCAGCCCATGTAGAAAGTACAGAAGGTGTTCTTGTAGCTCTTAAAAATGGTGTAGATTCTATTGAACATGGTGCTAAACCAACAGATGAAATGATTGAGTTATTCAAAGAAAAAAATGCCTTTGTCTGTACTACTATTTCCCCTGCTCTACCTTTTGCATTATTTGATCAAAATGTTTCCAAGATTGATGATATTGCAAAATTCAATGGTGAAATGGTATTTAATGGCATAATTGACTGTTCCAAGGCAGCATTAGAAAATAACATTCCTGTTGCTTTAGGAAACGATGTTGGTTGTCCATATGTAACTCATTATGACTTTTGGAGAGAATTATGTTACTTTGTGAAGTTTGTTGGTGTAACACCTTCCTTTGCTTTACATACAGCAACATTAGTTAATGCTACTCTTGCTGGAATTGGTGATCAAACCGGTTCCCTTGAAGCAGGTAAAGATGCTGATATTATCGTTGTTGATGATAACCCTCTAGAAAACTTAGAAACCTTACGTAATGTAAGAATGGTATTTGCTAGAGGTAACTGTGTTAAAAAACCTGTAGTAAAGAGAATGGAAATTGTGGATAAAAACTTAGATCCATTTCTTAAATAACAAATAGATATGAATATTAGAAAAGCAAGTACAAAAGATATTCCTCGTATCAAAGAATTATTACAGCAGGTATTAGAAATCCATGCAAATATACGTCCAGATATTTTTATACCTGGAACAGCTAAATATACTGAAAAGGAACTTGAAGATATCCTGAGTGATGAAAATAGACCCATATATGTTGCAACAAGTAGAGAAGACACATGTATTGGCTATGCCTTCTGCATTCTAAAAAACCAACCATTCTCTAACAATATGGTACCGTTTAAATCTCTGTTTATTGATGATTTATGTGTAGATCAAAATACTAGAGGGCAACATATTGGTGAAAAACTAATCGAACATGTAAAAGAAGAAGCGAAGAAAATGGGTTGTTATGAAGTTACTTTAAATGTATGGGCTGGTAATACTTCAGCAGAAAAGTTCTATGAAAAAATGGGATTTCAAACTAAGGAAAGACAACTTGAATATATTTTGAAGTAATTTTCGTTACAATTTCCACATTGATTATAAAAATGAATTGTGCTTAAATTAAATTGCGTTGAAAAGATGCGAAGACAGCGAAAAATCTTCTAGAAAGATAGCGGTTGATGAAAGCTATTAGATAAGTAACTGTTGGTTGGAGTCTTTGAGCATCTATTATAAAATAGCGGCGGTCCGTTATCCCAAATTAAGTGATTTACTAATTGTAAGTAATTAGGGTGGTACCACGTTTAAAGCGTCCCTTTGTGGGATGCTTTTTTGTTTATCAGGAGGAAGAAAAAAATGAAAAGAATGTTAAGTGGCATTAAGCCAACAGGACAACTACACCTAGGTAGTTATATAGGAGCTTTGAAACATTTCGTTGAATACCAGGATGAATATGAAATGTTCGCATTTATCGCTAACTTACACTGTATTACAGTTCCACAAGATCCAAAAACATTACAGAAGAATCTAATTGATTGTGTAGCTTTATATTTAGCTTGTGGACTAGATCCTAAAAAAGCAACTATTTTCCTACAGACAGATGTTAAGGAACATGCTCAACTTGGCTATATTATGTGCTGTCATACATATATGGGTGAATTAAACAGAATGACACAATTCAAAGACAAACAGGCAAAAGGTGAAAAGAATTTATCTGGTGGTTTATATACATATCCTGCATTAATGGCTGCAGATATTCTTCTATATGATGCAGATTACGTACCAGTTGGTGAAGACCAGAAACAACACGTTGAATTAACTCGTGACATTGCCGAAAGAATGAATAACCGTTATGGTGACTTGTTTAAAGTACCTGAACCATTAATTGCTAAAGTTGGTGCGCGTATCATGTCATTAACAGATCCTAGCAAAAAGATGAGCAAATCTGATGACAATAACAAAGGTTGTGTATATTTATTAGATCCACTACCTGTCGCAAGAAAGAAAATCATGTCAGCCGTAACTGACAGTTATGCTAATGTTCACTTTGATCCTGAAAATCAACCAGGTATCTCTAACTTAATGCAAATCTTGTCTTCATTATCAAATGACAAACCATTCAGTGAAATTGAAGAAGAATTCAAAGGAAAAGGATATGGTGATTTCAAGAGAGCAGTAGCTGATGCAGTATGTGCAAAACTTGAAGAAATTCAAACAAAATATAACGCAATTCTAGCTTCTAATATCATCGAAACAACATTACAGGAAGGTGCTGCTAAAGCTTCTGTTATTGCAAGCAAAAAACTAGATAAAGTCCAACGTGCTATTGGCATGGAGATATTAGACAAATAAAAAGGAGAAAAGTCTATGAACGCTTATACGCAAAGAGTATTAGAAGAAACACGTCGTAAAAATCCAAATGAAAAGGAATACTTACAGGCAGTTGAAGAAGTACTTAATTCTTTGGATCCAGTTATTGAAAAGCATCCAGAATATGAAGAACACGCTATTCTAGAAAGACTATGTGAACCAGAAAGATTATTTGAATTCCGTGTTGTCTATACAGATGATGCTGGTAAACCTCATGTTCATCGTGGTTACCGTATTCAATATAACGGTTCTTTAGGTCCATACAAAGGTGGTTTGCGTTTTCATCCAAGTGTTAATTTATCTATTTTAAAGTTCTTAGCTTTTGAACAGACATTCAAAAACAGTTTAACTACTTTACCTATAGGTGGAGGAAAAGGTGGATCAGATTTTGATCCTCATGGTAAAAGTGATGCGGAAATCATGCGTTTCTGCCAAGCATTTATGACTGAACTATATCGTCATATTGGACCGGATTCAGATGTTCCTGCTGGTGACATTGGTGTTGGCGGTAGAGAAATCGGCTATCTATTTGGTCAATATAGAAGATTAAGAGGTGCATACGAAAATGGTGTACTAACTGGTAAAGATTTAAACTTTGGTGGAAGTTTATTAAGACCAGAAGCTACAGGATATGGAGCTCTATACTATACACAAGAAGTATTAGAAAAACTTGGTGATACTGTAAAAGGTAAAACATTTGTTCTATCAGGATATGGTAACGTTACCTGGGGTGTTGCAAAGAAAATTGCGGAACTAGGTGGTAAGGCAGTTACTTTATCAGGTCATAATGGTTATGTATATGATTCAGATGGAATTGTTACTGAAGAAAAAATCAATTACTTATTAGAAATGCGTGCCTCTAGAAACGCAAACGTTAAGATGTATGCCGATAAATTCAATTGTGAGTTTTTCCCTAATGAAAAACCATGGGGAGTAAAAGGTGATATTTGTATCCCATGTGCAACACAAAACGAAGTCAGCTTGGAAGATGCGAAAAAGATTGTTGAAAATGGCACAAAATATTATTTTGAAGCAGCTAATATGCCAACAACTTTAGAAGCTACAAATTATTTACTAGATAATAAAGTTATTGTAGGCCCTGCTAAAGCTGTAAATGCTGGTGGTGTAGCAGTTAGTGCCTTGGAAATGTCACAAAACTCAATGCGTTACAGCTGGACAAGTGAAGAAGTAGATGCAAAACTTCACGAAATTATGAAGAGTATTGTAAATAATTCTCTAGCAGCCAGTGAGAAATATGGTCTAGGCTTCGATTTAATTAAAGGTGGCAATATTGCCGGATTTGAAAAAGTCGCTGACGCTATGATTAAACAAGGTTTATTCTAGTTCCTAAAAAAAGGTCACGTCTGTGACCATAAATAATCAAAGAGTAGAGACAACATGTT
>CAJJTI010000129.1 GCA_905194705.1 uncultured Solobacterium sp.
GTAGGTTATAAAGTTGGAGAAATAAGTAAATAGGTTATCTACCAAATAAAAAAGCTAGTTCTGTATTCGATCATGAGTTTTGGTATTAAATAGAAGACCTCCACGTAGTTTATCAGAAGGACTTTCCGACAATTGTACCCCCTTTTTGTTTTTCGGGGAAGGGGGTACGATTTGGATACTCAACCGTATCTTTTCGTGCGCCTTTTTGGGCTTTCAAGCAAGACTAAAACATAAAAAAGTCCCACAATACGTTAATATTGCAGGACTTATCTCTTTTAGCTTTGTTCTTATGTGATCCGCCTGGGATTCTCCTTGCAGAGTTACCACGCTGATATTTAAAACTTTATATTTTTTGCTTCAAGCATATCCCATGATTTATCCCACTAATTTGCTACGTGCTTTTGCGGTAGTTTGCTCATGGAGAATACTGGGGCAAAGATAAGCAGAAATATTGATAAATTACTTCTCAAAGTCTAATAATCAATCAATAATTTGTGGTATCATCTTTTTTTTCTTATTATATCTTTTCAATCTAAGATCGGATGTTAACAATGGCACATTATACTTTATTGCTGTTGAATATATAAGCTTATCATGATTGTCGAAACTGTATTTTTTCTCAATATCGGTAATCTTTAAAAAAGCTTCCAGTACTTCTTTATCAATTGCCTCTATCGAAATGTTATCGCAACTCTTAATCTTCTCATAGACTTCATATCTAATTTTCTCAGAACGTTCTACATTTGTGAATTGCTTTGAAAATATTTCCACGAAAACAATTGAAGGTATTAATAGTATAATAGAATCATTGTTAAAAGCTTGAGATATAATGTCCAAAGCATGTTGAGACATTTTATTTTGTATTTCAAATGTCGATGAAAAATAAGACATTAATGCAGTTGTATCAATTACGTACTTTTGTTTCATAAAAGCATCTCAATATATTATGTAAATCTTCCTCGAAAGATTGTGATATTTTTTCTTCTATTTGTGCGATTTGCTCAATATTATTTCCGATTGTAGCCTTTTTATGTTGTTCGATCAATAGATTTCTATTGTCCGGTAAATGATATCTAAACAACTCATCAATAAGTTTATAATCCATTTCATCAACAGTAAAATACATTTTATTTTCTAACTCATATATCTCATGAACAATCTCTTTATTTACAGTTTTACTTTTCATTAATTGTTCTAATATTATAGATAAAAAATAGTTTGAACCTATAATATTAATATCCCAATTATCGATTGCACTTTGGATCAATATGCTTAACTCTTCGTTTTCTATACATTGAGAATGTAATAGATAATCAATGACTTCTTTATATTCTTCTCTAGATAAACAACGATGATTCATTCTATTCCTGATTTGCTTTATTTAATAAGTCTGATGAATTCTCATCTATAATATTTTCAGCTGTTTTTACCTCTATTTCACTCTTTTTTAGCATGTGAGTAACTTCTGCTACATCAATAGTTTTAATATTATTTTTTGCAGCATTTTCTAATAGCATATAGGCAAGTCCTAACATTTGAGCTGCATTATATTCTTTTTCCTCTCCAATCTTTGCAATCGCACTTTCTGTGAATGGTTGAATGCTATCTTCTTTATTAATCCTGTATTCTGTAAGGTATTTCTTAATTAAAAGAATTGCCCTGTTTTTATCTAATTTGTTAAAATAGATAATATGAGGTACAGCCGATGAAGGCGAAATGGAACTTCTTTGTTCCATACCGGATTCACTCCATGCCTTTTCAATCAACCGAGGCACACCAGCATGAAGCATTAATAATAGATTATAAAAACCGATTCTAGCATTAGCAGAAGTTCCATCAAAAAAATTTCTCCTAATTTCTAAGGCAAAATCTCTTTTCTGCCTATCACTTTGAAAATCTGGAATTCTTTCAAAATCATCAACAATAATATATGCTCCGTTAAATCCAGAAGCAAGAAAGAGATATACCATATCATTAAATATGAAGTCAATTTTTTCACTATCCTTTTTTAATTCTTGATAATATGCTTGAATATTAACAGAGGTGATAATCTTAAAATTAACTTTGGAGTATGTGTTTGAATATCTTTTTCTCAATGGATTACTAGATGAAATTTTATTGTAGAAATCATTGTTTTTGACGAGATAAGCATGAATATCGTCATAGTAAATATTTTTCTTGTTATACCATTCTAAATTATTGAGAGATTCAATTAGTGCAGATTCATTCTCTAATTCGCTCTCATCCAATTTATCTGGCATAATATTTACTATTGCGTCTACTCGTAATGATGCTAATGCATAGTCTATTACTTTTGCATTAAAAATAGCTTCAGCCCAAATGTCTAATAAATTGGAAAATGATCTAGTTCTTCCACTTGTATCAGGTGTTAAATATAGTCCAAAGCATTTGTTTGCCTCATTTGTAATGTCTAAGCAATATGAATTATTTATTCTTTTTATCAAATTAATGGCGAATGATGATTTACCGTTACCTCTGCCAACATAGGAAGTATCCAAAATATAGCCAACTCTAATATGACTTGGGTTACTTTGAGGAACTTTGAGAAAACTTTCTTCCACTTGCATTTCTTCAATATCCCTGACAGAGGCTTCGTAAATGTCTCCATTATATCGTTTATCCGTACTTTCTTGATTAAGAAATGGATTCAGCGGAAATGGATTCTCTTTCAGATTATAACATTCATAAACATTTCCATTATCAGTGACTATTCCTGTTGCTTTTTTAAATATACTTCCCATATTAATTATAGTTTATTGCAATTATATTTTTTAATTTTCCATTAATCAACACAGGCTCTCTTTTGAGGTACATTGCGTTGGTTTCATACGGAAGTCTGTCGGCTTCCAATGATATTTGGATTTTCAATTTTCCCTGCAAATTTAACAAATAAGTATGCTCTAAAGAATCATCAAAAACAAAACTTGGAATTCTTAATTTGAAACAAACTCGTTCTTTTAAATCCAGCAAATTGATAAAGTGAGTTTTTCTAGTTTTTTGCAAAATGTAATATTCATCAAGCAGAGTTTTTACGAACTCAGTTTGATTGTTATCGTCCCATAGAGGCTTATGTACGTATAAAGATTCTGAATCCGAATATTCGAAAACTTTCATAAAATCGCCATTTTTTACATTTTTAGTAATAATCGAAGTTGGATAAACAATACGACCACTGAAGTCGGGAAAAAACTCAGTACTATATAAAACGCCTGCCTGTTTGGCTCTTTCTACCCATATATTGAAGACGTCAAAACTGTAATTGTAGTTGTATATATTTTTTAAAAAATAATTCAACCAATATTTTCTAAAATGGCTTAGTACTGAATTATATTTCTCTGTATTAAAGCTTTCACATGGATTTTCACCTATTAATTTATCAAATTTCAATTTGCTGATAAGTTTACCTTCTTCTTCTTGCAAAGATACTATTTGTTTTTTAGTATATTTCCTGATATCCTCTTCTAGACGCTTCATTAGAGCTTTCGAATAATCAAAAACGTGTTGGTTGGTTGTAAATGTTGATTTATCAAAATCAAGCTTCAATCCTGAATAAATAGGGAATATTAACAAACCATTTTTTAAAGTATTATCTTCATAACAAAGTTTCAATAATTGATAAAAAGAAAAGTGTTTCTCTTCCATTTTCTTTAGCATAAAAAGATTGAAACTTAATTTTCCTTTTTCATATTCCTGTAAAGCACTTTCCCCAGAAGGAGTTAAAAAAATGCTCTTTTTTTCGCTATCTATTATTTTGCTATTTGCATTTTTTCTAGTAATAAGATTGTAATCAATAGATTCACTAATTACTTGTTGAAATGTATAAGCAAATTTGGCTAGCTGTTTCTTTGTTAATTTCTCATCATCTGCTGTAAGTCTTTTATATTTTGATTCTCCTAATAGATATTTCTTTTTGAGAATTTTAAATTCCTCTAGTATTTCATTTTCATCAGAGTGCATTTTCACACTCTTTAGTAATATATAAAAATAGTCTAGAAAATAGAATTTCTTGACAAAATTTGGGTTTGGGGTTATCATTTCTTTCTTAAAAATATCTTCCATCGTATATACTTTTACATATCTAATTGATAGTACATTAATCAATGTAGCGTAAAATTAGTTCTTTTAGAGAGTATGTGCAACTTATCAGCATGAAAAAAACATCAAGATACTGTTGATATGCCGTATTTAATATTTTTTAAACAAGGGAGCAGGTATGAATTTGCATAGCGAGAAGACTTAGATTAAGATAACTATAGCTTTGGAAACTTTCTTTTCCTTTTGATTTTTTCTTGCTGTTGTTCTTCAATGTTCGGATTTGAATCGAGAGTTACTTCTGATGCAATGAATCCAACAAGAGATTTTGTTGAATGGTTTTTAAAAATATTGTAGTTTTGTTTTTTACCTGTTTGCTTGTCAGTATTGAAAGCCTGTTTATCCACTTCCTTGTTTGCAAGATTGAAAGAAAACATATTTTCTTGGTTGCTATCTTGATTGATTATCATTCCTTTTTCGCTATCTTGATTTTTTTGTTCCTGTAGTTTGAGTTGTTCTGAGATAGAATTGTTTTTCATCGTATTGTGATAATCAAATGATTCAGTTTGCTGGCGATTGTAGTTGAATAGTTTATCAAATCCCTGTTCTGCCTGTTGGAATAGGTTTATACGATCAAAGCCGCCTGTTACCGTTCCTTTCTTGGTATTCTTATGGTTAGTAAGTGGAGATAGTTTTTTCTTATTGGATTGGTCTTTACGGCTCACAATCAAATGACAGTGCATATTCAGTTCATATTCTGAACGACTGCGATCAAAATGAATTTTGCCATAGAACTTTATATCCGATGCAAAAAGTTCTTTGTTGAAGTTCTTGGCATATTCAGGAATAAACACTTCACGGATATATCGCTTCATTGCTTCGGCTTGTTCCTGTTCTGTGTTACCCATCGCTTGAAGTTCCTTTTTCGATGGGCTGACATGGATAGCATAAAACTTAGCATCCGTTTTTAGAAGTTGCCCGATATTACTATCTATATCTTTTATGACGGTTGATTTATAGATGTTATCCTCTGTCAGATTGAAAAAGCCTTCGGTATAGATGCCCTTTCCTATCCGTTCTAAATCTTCATGTTCCATGTAATTAACTAACTGCCTGCAACTTCCAGTATTATTGTATGTTCCGTTTGATGGCGGGGCAAAGTCTATGTGCATAATTCTACGTATTTATCAAATTACTGATTTTTGTTTTCAGATTCTCTTTCCTTTTACTATCCATCACACCGCAAGCAGATAGTTCTGAATAGAGTTGTATCAGTTGAATTAACTTTTTATAATCTCGTTGGTGTATCTGGTAGAGTGCATTAATCTGTTTGGATTGATTGTTTATAACATCGGCATGATTACAGAACTGCTCACTTAACTTTTTTAGTACGGCTGTTTGTCTCTCCTGACTGGCTTCCAGTTGAGAGAGAATAAGAGTTT
>CAJJTI010000130.1 GCA_905194705.1 uncultured Solobacterium sp.
AATATACCCGTAAATACTGAACTTGTTAACCACACGATTGTAGATTGTTAGAATTATATAAAAGCAAAAATGTTGTAATTCTTCGAAGAAATGTTATACTAAATTTCGACATGCAAGAATGTCAGAAAGTGACAATTATTATTCATTAATTGTAAGCTTCAGCCAGGTGATTAATAGAAAGACCCCACCTTTCCATTAGCCATCTGGCTGAAGCTTTTTATTGTAATAATATAAGATAAAGAAAAGCATGTACCAGTTTACCAAGATACATGCCTTTAATGTTATTTGTTGTTTCTGTTATTTCCTAAAATTCTTAGTACATATAAGAAGATATTAATGAAATCCAAATACAATTGGAAAGCAGCGAATGTAGCAAGATTTTCATGAATTGTTTCTCCAGGATTTGTACCATAGTAGAACGCTTTAATCTTTTGTGTATCAAATGCTGTAATACCTAAGAATAAGGCAACACCAATATAGCTGAATAATAAGTTATTACGTAATACTGGAATAAATATTGCTAGAACACTCGCAAGTACCATGGCAATTAAACCAGCCATTAAAATTGTACCAAACTGTGTTAAGTCTTTATCTGTTGTCGCACCAATTACAGCACAACTGATAAACATAACTGCTGCGAATAAGAATCCTGTAAATACTGTAGTTAAACCAAATTGTAATGGTAATGTGCTGAAATTAATTCCTGTAAGTACTGCATATCCATAAAATAACAGAGATACAGTAGAAGGATTAAATCTTGTTAAACCAGCAGATAAAGCAATACAAGCTCCAAGCTGTGCAAAGAATAAAATCCAAATCATAAATGGCATATTCACTAACATCTGATACATAAAACCACCATTTATTAAGCTAATGTATCCTGCAAAAGCAACTACTGCTGTAATACCTAATGAGATACCCATCTTTGTAAAGATTTTTGTCATATATTGCTGTAAAGATCCAGCTGTTGAATCATAATAACTAGAACGATTATATTCACTCATCATTTTGTCCTCCTTTAAAGGTACTTTTAATATTACCTTGCTTACAAAATAAGTCAATGATAGTGCAAATACAATTAAAGGTGAATGTATAGCAATTATATCGGCAATATTTTTAAAATTGAGTACTTTCTATTTTATATTTTTTGCCGATATATGTTATATTAGTTAAAAGGAGTAATGCATGCAATATCTATCTGTTTCAGAAACCGCAAAAAAGTGGAGTATATCTAAACGTAGTGTACGAAACTATTGTGCTAATGGTCGTATAGAAGGTGCTTATCAAGCAAGCAAAACTTGGCATATACCTGAAAATGCTTCAAAACCAGAACGATCAAATAAAAAGAAAGCAAAACCATTTACATTATTAGATATATTACAAGAAGAAAAAAAACGTAAATATTCAGGCGGAATTTATCATAAAACGCAAATCGAATTAACCTACAACTCCAATCACATGGAGGGTAGTAAGCTTACTCATGATCAAACTCGTTATATTTTTGAAACAAATACAATTGGTATTGAAAATGAAATAATAAATGTAGACGATGTAATTGAAACTGCCAACCATTTTCGCTGCATTGATATTATTATTGATCAAGCTAGATCCCCTTTATCTGAAAAACTAATTAAAGAGTTGCATCTAGTGCTTCAAAATGGGACAAGTGATTCCAGGAAAGAATGGTTTTCTGTAGGGGATTATAAAAAACTGCCAAATGAAGTAGGGAGAATAGAAACAACAGCACCAGAAAAAGTACCTGCTAATATTAGAAAATTATTAGCTGAATATAATTCAAAAAGAAATAAAACTATAGATGACATTATCAATTTTCACGTTAATTTTGAAAGAATACATCCCTTCCAGGATGGAAATGGTCGTGTTGGTAGACTCATTATGTTTAAAGAATGCTTAAAATACAATATTGTTCCATTTATCGTTGAAGATAATCTAAAACTTTATTATTACCGTGGTTTAAAAGAATGGAACACACAAAAAGGCTATCTCATCGATACCTGTTTAACTGCTCAAGATAAATATAAAACATATTTAGATTACTTTAGAATTCCTTATTAATTTACAAAAAGTGATGTCTACCGACTTTTCAATACCAGTAAACATCACTTTTTCTATTTTTCTAAATAATATCTAGTTCCACCTTGATCACTGTCATGTGTCCAGGTAATAGAATCTACTACTTTGTCTTTTTCGTTGTCAAATACAACAAATGTAATTCCAGGACGATCATTTGTATATTCAATATTATCCACTAAAACATCACTCAACGTTTCATCAAAGTTACTACACATATATACGTAATGGCCATTAACACTAGTTTCTAAGTATTGACCTTCTTCATTAGATACACTACTAGATAACAAATGATTTTGATAAACACCTGTCATATATGTATTCAACTCTTTAAATCCTAGAGTTTGTAATCCTTTCATGTAATCAGCATATAAAGTTTTATTGAGATAACTTGTCGTAATTAAAACTGTATATTTATCTTGATTAACAGTTTCTACATATGCATCAAAATCAGTAATATTCATTAATGTTGGATCACCATTTGCATAAATTGTAGTCCATTTATCTAATGTTGTTGTTTGCACAGATTCTATACCATGTACTTCTGCATAGAACTTATTTACCCAAAGTAATCTATATGGCGAAACATCACCAAGACCATAATATGGATTATAAGATGTTTCAAATTCATTATTAAATTGAAATATAACAGGATTTACATTTCCTGCTGCTTTTTGTGTTTTCACATACGCTTCTCTTTTTGCATATTGATAGCGAATATAAGCTAAGTCAGGTAATGTTCTTAAATAATTAAATGAACTGAATAATACTAAGCAAGCAAGAAGACTATTACTATATAGTTTTATACTCTTTTCTTCCATTACTAAATATAAAGGAATACATGTACCAATAATTAAGAATGTTGTTGCCCCAAACATAGAACGATCAAATAATACTGGTACTGGTGAAAGAATAATTGCAAATACTGCTGCTATTCCACATAGTGCATAAAAAATAGAATATACAATTTCTTCTTTCTTTTTATGAAGTGTAATTGCTAATGCAATACCTACTACAAATAATACAAATAAAACGATTTGCCCTTTTTCTAGTACATCTAAGAAACCATAGAAATCATGTATAAAATCATATATTTTTCCATTTGTACTGATAAAATCCTGTGCTCTAACTTTATTTCCTGGGGCAAGTACTAGTAGTAAAAAACCAACCATTGATCCTACTAATCCTGAAATCTCACAACTTTGTAATTTTTTCTTTTCGAATAAATGCTTGCCAAGAATAAGTAGTAACATTAAAATTAATGCTCCGCCTGTATTTTCATTGGTCCATCCTGCTACAATACCCGCTAAAAATAGTTGTACAATATTATGCTTTTTTGTTTCTTCTAAACGATATGATAATAAGAACCAAAGTACAATTGTCGTCGTCCACAAGTAGTTACAAGAGCCAGTTTCCCATAATACCGTTTGGCCAAATAAAGGTACACACAAGAAAACAAGTAAACAAATAATGATATAAAGTATGTAATGTTTTCTTTGTCTATCTTTTGTGACATGTAAATAAATAAGATAAGTAAAAAACACAAAGCAAAGAGAATTACATATATCAAATATAATCTTAGGTAACGCTAAAAAGATTCTTGCAAAAATATGTGCAACAGTTCTACCAGTCCAAGTCATATATTGAATATATTCTCTTTTGAATATATCAATAAGGCCATGATTAATTTGATATCCTAAATCATCCGATGTTGTTACTACAAATAGATTCAATAAGAGAACTAATAAGAATTCTATAAATATAACAACATTCATCGGTTTAGAAAAATACTGCTTAATTTTCTGTTTCATTCACTTCACCTAAATCATCCGCATCAGGAATATACTCTTTATTCACTTTTAACACAACCCAACTGCCATTTTCAAATATCTTATCGAAATATCCTTTATGTTCAAGCTTTGCATATGTCTTCTCATACCAACCTCTCTCATCATAAATAGATAGTGTATTACTCATCACAACATATTCCGCACCATTTTGATTTACCACTTGATAAAGTTTTGAAAACTCTGCGTCATCTCCAATACTTCCATCATTTCCATATTTCTTACTAGGATAGAACATTAAAACTAAGTCTCTATTCTCACCATAGTTTTCTTGTGCGAGAGATGATCTAAAATCAGTAGAGCTGAATGTAAGAATAATATTAGGAACATATCCCTTCATGCTGATATCCTGAGAAAGAATATATGGCTCATGTCCTTCATGAGCTAAATGTGTACTAATATAATCATAAACTTGCCAATCATCTTCAGTAACTTTATATTCGAAGTTATATCCTTCTTTTGGCGGCTCAAGTGTTTTACTATAAGGAATTGTTAAACTTTGCATCGCCATAGGTGCTGAAATAATACCAGCGACTAACATTCCACCATAAGCAAGTGCATAATTTGCATATTTAAATGATGTTAAATGTTCAAAGTTTTGAATCATAAATGCCATAACAAATGGGTTAGTAAACAAGTCAAAAGCTCTAGCATAAGCTGCTGTCGTCAAATAATTACAAATTGCAGGACATACTAGTGGATTTAAGAATAAAACTACAATTGTAAGTAAAAAGAATTTATATTTCGAATGATATTTAAAATTAATAAATTGTCCAATAACCAAAATATAGAAAATAATATTTCGTACTAGTTCATTATGATCAATATATGTAGTAACATTTACTCCCATATCATCAATACTTCTTATCGCAAAGAAATAACTATATCCATACTCTGAATTTCGTTTTAAGAAAGATAAACCAATTAATCCTACTAATACTACAGGTAGCAATATCTTTCCAATCTTACAAACGATATCCAAATGATTTCTCACTAAATAAGCAACAACTAATAATACTATCATCAAAGCTATTAAAATCAGCATCATTTTAAAATAACTTGTATTTGTTGGCGATATAAATAAAATTGCATAATGAAATATAGGTAAACATGAAATAATAAATAAAATCCAATGTTTAAATCTTGTTTCATTTGTAAAGCACATGTAAAAGAATATTCCTGCCACAATAAATGCATTAATAAAGAAGCATGAAGATGTCATACTAATACCAGCATAATATGAACACATTAAAGGAATAAATAAAAATGGATTTTTACTTCTTGTATATAAATATACTAGTAACATACTCATACCAATAGTTACGGTACGAATCGTATTTCCAAAGAAGGCAAGTGTAGTATTAAAATAATTTGAATAATATGGAGAAAGAATTAATATAACAACAATAATACCAATTATTTTCTTATGTTTTTGATATAGTACATTAACACTGTTTGCAACTAAATTACCTAAAGACATGCCATAAAGAATTGTCGCACCCCATATGTAGAGAGGAGTCATAGATTC
>CAJJTI010000131.1 GCA_905194705.1 uncultured Solobacterium sp.
TCGCAATCACTGGCCTTGTTTTATTTTTTAGAGGTACAGGGTTTCATTCACAAACAAAAAAAATATATGCTGTTATTATCTTAGTTGGATTAGCTGTAGTTAGCTACTTCTTTCCATTACCAAGCTGTATCGCTTTAGGATTAATTGTTGTTTTATATTATGGTCAATACCATAAAACAATATCTTCTCTAAAAATAGATGCAGGAGAATGGGAATACTACAAAGATTTTGAAACTCGTTATGATGCAAATCAAAACGACGAATCAGGATGTTATGTCATTACAACATATAACGAAAAAGATCCTAAAAATCTTGAAAAATATATTACAGCTTATGTAGGTTCTTCTAAAAAAATCAATAAAGAAGTTCACTCAATCTTGAATAACAAAATGTTAAGTAGAGTTTATGCAGATATTGAAAATGGTAAAGAAGTCTATATTCATATTATTCCTGTAGAAGTTGAACAGTTAGACTCTACACAACAAAAATTAATTGAACTATATAAAGGTGTTCCTTATCTTAAATCTTTCAGCGAAGTAAAAAAGAAATAATAATGAGTTAAAATGAGCTCATTATTTACTTTATTTGTGATATTTATTCTATTATTTTTATTTGTAAGCCTTATAGCAGATAGTAAATACCATGATTCTGCTACTCCTGTTCATAAAGAAATAGAAAAAGAATATGGCACTCCTGCAAAAACATTATTTACTTCAACTAAGATTATCACCCTTCATAGTGATACAACTATTACTGATGAAGATGATGAAGTTGTCTATACTGCTCGTACCAATTTTCTTTCTTTGCATGATCATACATATATTTATAACAATGCTAATGAAGAAGTAGCTTATATTTATCGCAAGTTCTTTTCTTTACATGAAAGAAGATTTATTGAAATGAATGATGGTACTCGCTTTGAATTATCAAATGAGTTGTTTCATTTATTTAAAGATATTACCCAAGTTGAAGGTTTAGGCTGGACACTTTCCGGTAATATTATGCAGCTAAATTTCACGATTACAGATTGCGATGGAACTTTATTAGCTGTTATTGGGCAAAAATATCTATCTATGCATGATAAATATTCTGTAGATTTATATGATACAAACAAAGAAAGCTATATTGTTGCTATCCTTATTTCTTTACAACATATGTTAAGAGATAGAAATGCAAGTCGAGGACACGCAGCAAGTAGCTCTACATCATGATAAATGCCTCTTAAAGAGGCATTTGTTGATTATAATCAAGGGAAGAAAGAAAAGTACTGCATCTCTTCATTTGATTTTCAATGATTCTTCGATTGAGGTCAAATACAGTTTTAAAACCTGTTTGAAAGATAACTTCAGTATGATTTGGGTCAATTTCTTTTGTCTTTAATATTTTTCGATTATTGAGCCAGATACACTCATTAGAATCTTTACTTAAAGTAGGAAAAAATACTATTCTACTTCTTTCATTAATCAGTACCGCTGGTTTTTGCCTGGTACTTGTTAGTTTTTGAAAAGCCGTCATTCTTCCTTCAGCAGTTGATCCATTATAAATACACCAGTCATTAATTATTTTTATTGGTTTTTGATAGTAAAAAAACTCGCTTCCATCATCTAAATAAGCAATTGTCTTCTTATTCAAATAATCATATTTTAAAAATGCAATTTTGTGAAACATATTACGTTAATTCCTTGAATATATAATTCCTTTCCTTTAAATTATGATGACTTAATACTCCATCTTTATCGCTAAATCTATTCTAGCATAATTACTAAATATATGTCATTTACTCCCTTCTATATATATTATTCGTAGTTTTTTTAATATTCCCCACAAAAAAAGAAGTATTTATAGCAATATTGATATAAAATACTTCTCCAATTTAATTATTCAGCTTTTCTTTTTGCCATTTCTTCAAGGACTACTTTTTTAATTTCACTTACTGCCTTATCAGGATCATTATTATAAACAACATGTCTGAATAAAGGAGCCAGCTGCATTTCTAATTTTGCTTTATTGATACGTAATTTTACACTTGCTTCATCATCTTTATACAGTGATGAAATTTGATGTATCAATTGTTCTTCATTTTCTGGCATAACAAAGAAACTAACTGCTTCTGGAAGATTTAATAAAATAGAGCCAACACCTTGTGCTTCTACTTCAATAAGAACGTTTTTACCAATTCTCAAAAGAAATTCAACCTGGTCTCTTGGTGTTCCATAATAATATCCATTGAATTGAGCATATTCTAATAATTCTTTATTTTTTACAGAATCTGCAAATTCTTTATAAGTTACAAAATAGTAATCCTTTCCATCGACTTCATTTTCTTTTTTTGGACGAGTTGTTTCAGAAATAGAATAATTCAGCTTTAAGTCTGGATCACTTAATAACGCTTCTCTTATTCCTTTCTTGCCAACAGAACTCGCACCTGATAAAACAACTGCTATACCTCTAGCCATATATTTACCTCACCTTCGCTACTACTATTATCTATCCTTTATCATAAATAAAGCAAGAAACAATACGGTCTCCAACCTGTAATGGTTTTGGTGTTTCCTTAAAACATCTGTCAGTTGCTCTAGGACATCTTGATGCAAATGGGCAACCTGCTGGAGTATTAATAGGACTAGGAATTTCCCCTTCAAGAATAATACGTTGCTTTTTCTTAGCTGTATCAGGATCAGGAATTGGAATGGCAGATAATAAAGCTACAGTATAAGGATGTAATGGTCTTTGATAAACGTCATTACTCTTACCTACTTCCACCATATGACCTAAATACATAACACCAATTCTATCGGAAATATGCTTAACCATACTTAAATCGTGAGCGATAAACAAATAAGATAATCCCATCTCTTTCTGGATATTTTCAAGAAGATTAATAACCTGTGCCTGAATAGAAACATCTAATGCCGAAATAGGTTCATCACACACAATAAACTTAGGATTAACAGCTAATGCTCTAGCAATACCGATACGTTGTCTTTGACCACCAGAGAATTCAGCAGGATATCTACGAATATGATCTGGTTTTAAACCAACAATCTTTAAAAGTTCTACTACACGATTTTCTCTTTCCTCATCTGTTTGATAAATGTTATGAATAATCATAGGTTCTTTAATAATTTCGCCTACTGTCATTCTTGGATTCAACGAAGCATATGGATCCTGGAAAATCATCTGCATATCTTTACGGAATTCTTTTAATTCTTTCCCTTTAATTTTAGCGATATCTTTTCCTTCAAAAGTAATTGAACCAGCATAAGGTTCATATAACTTAACAATAGTTCTTCCTAGAGTAGTTTTACCACATCCTGATTCACCAACAAGGCCAAATGTTTCATTAGGCATAACATCAAAAGAAACATCATCAACAGCTTTAACTATCTGTTTTTTGGCAAAAACGCCCTTTGTAACATCAAAATATGTTTTAAGATTCTTTACACTTAAAATTGGACTTTCACTCATTTTGCCACCGCCTCTTTTTTCATTAACCAGCAAGCACATTCATGTGTATCACTGAAATGTGTAACTTCTGGTAATTCATTCTTACATATCTTCATCGCCTTAGGACAACGATCCACAAATGGACACCCTTTAGGTGGATTTAACAAATCAGGTGGAGAACCAGCAATAGGTTGTAATGGTGCATCATCATCGTCCGGATTAGCAATACAATTTAATAATCCTTGAGTATATGGATGTTTAGGATTATAGAAAATATCTTTATCTGTACCTATTTCAACGATCTTGCCACCATACATAATTGCAATACGATCACATAGTTTAGCAACTACTCCAAGGTCATGCGAAATCATAATAATTGCTGAATTACTGGATTTTTTTAGTTCATCAATTAATTCTAAAACCTGTGCTTGAATCGTAACGTCTAAAGCTGTAGTAGGCTCATCTGCAATAATTAACTTCGGATGATTTGCTAAAGCTATTGCAATAACAATTCTTTGTCTCATACCACCTGAAAATTCAAATGGATACTGTTCAATTCTTTTTTCAGGTGAAGGAATACCAACCTTTTTCATTAATTCAATAGCTTGTTTCTTCGCTTCTTCTCTAGAAATTTTATGATGATTCATAATTGGCTCAATAAGCTGTGTTCCTATTTTAAGAATTGGATTCAAGAAAGTCATTGGATCCTGGAAAATCATTGCCATTGTATTTCCACGTAATTCCTGCATCATCTTTTCATATTCTTTTTTTGAATTATAGTTACCACGTGAAATATCTTTACCATCAAAAGTAACACTTCCACTAGTTACTTCTGCATTATCAGCTAATAAACCGATAATTGTATACATCGTCTGGCTTTTTCCTGAACCAGATTCGCCAACAATACCTAACGCTTCCCCTTCATTTAATTTAAATGAAACATTACGAACTGCTTTAACAGTTCCCTGGTCTGTTTTAAACTGCGTACATAAATCTTGAACTTCAAGCAATGCCATATGTTCAGTCACCCCCCTAGTAATATGTATATAGAAAAGAAGTATGTATCTCTATAACATAGTCTGTAGAATACACTAAAAAAAATGATATTTCAAGATTATTTTCATAGATTTCTGAAATATTTTAATATGTTTTACATTTTTATGATAATATTTTCATATACAAATTGGAGGCAGAAAATGGAATTTGATTTAAATAAAAGATATTGTTACTACTTTAATGAAATTTGTAAAATACCACATGGTTCTAGAAATGAAAAAGCTCTTTCAGACTATATTGTAAACTTTGCCAAGGAGCATCATTTAGATTATAAACAGGATGATGTTTATAACGTTATTATTGAAAAGCCTGCTTCAAAAGGATATGAAAAGTCTGAACCGATTATTTTACAAGCTCATATAGATATGGTAAATGAGAAAAATAAAACATCAAATCATGACTTTGAAAAAGATCCATTAGATTTATATGTTGATGAAGATGGCTGGCTACATGCTCGCGGTACAACATTAGGCGCAGATGATGGTAAAGGTGTTGCCTATATGTTAGCGATACTGGAAGATAACACTTTAGAGCATCCATTTCTTCAATGCTATTTTACAACAATGGAAGAAATCGGGTTAATTGGTGCTGTTAATCTTAAAAAAGAAGACATTAAAGCAGATAAACTAATCAATCTTGATGGTGGTGGTGAATTTGTAACAACTACAAGTTCTTCAGGAGGAGCTAATGTCTTTGTGACAAAAGAAGTAAACTTCGTTCCTAATGAAGA
Organism: uncultured Solobacterium sp.; assembly: GCA_905194705.1. Lineage (GTDB taxonomy): Bacteria > Bacillota_I > Bacilli_A > Erysipelotrichales > Erysipelotrichaceae > Bulleidia. The sequence goes on from CAJJTI010000131.1 coordinate 5,234, forward strand.
TCCTACCTATCAATTAGAAATTAGAGGACTACTTGGCGGTCATTCAGGTACTTTAATTCATACTGAAAAAGGTAATGCTAATACAATTGCCATAAGAATTTTAAAAGAAGCAGAAATACACGATTGTAATATTACTCTTGTTTCATTTAATGGTGGCTTAAAAGACAACGCTATTCCTCGTGAAGCTGATGTTG
>CAJJTI010000132.1 GCA_905194705.1 uncultured Solobacterium sp.
GATAATAATCATAAATATCATCTACTGCTCCTGTATGATCATAATGTCCATGTGTAATTAAAATACCTTGAACTGTTTCATTCTTGTTAATTTTATCAATAATTTTATCAGCGTGATTTCCAGCATCAATAATTAATACTTTGTCATTTTCATGCAAAATATAAATATTTTCATCATATAAACCAATTGGTAAAGTGTCTATTTTCATACAAACAAAAAATAACCCTTTAAAAGGTTATTTCTTCTCCTTATGCACAGTTTTCTTATTGCATCTAGGGCAATACTTTTTGATTTCCATTTTTTCTGTGTGCTTACGTTTATTTCTAGTACCGATGTAATTTTCTTCACCGCACTCGCTGCACTTAAATGTAATATTTTCTCTAGGCATTTGATTCCCTCCTACTTTTTTTCGAACAAAAAGAGTATAACATAAACAAAAAAGAATTCCAAGCATGTATAATATTCTTATGGAGGCGATTATGCATAGACAAGAAACAAGACCAATTTATGTAGGAAATATTCAAATTGGAGGCCAGAATCGTTGTGTATTACAATCCATGACAAATGTACCTGCCAAAAATATAGAGGCCAGTATCGCACAAATCAATGAACTGGCTGAAAATGGATGTGAAATTGTTCGTTTAGCTACATTAGATGCCGAAGATGCTAGAGCTATCAAAGAAATCAAAAAACATGTATCTGTACCTCTTGTTGCTGATATTCACTTCAATCATTTATTAGCATTAGAAGCTATTGAAAGTGGAGTAGATGCAATTAGAATTAACCCTGGTAATATTGGTTCTAAAGAACATACAGAAGCTGTTGTAAAAAAATGTAAAGAACATCATATTCCAATTCGTATTGGTATAAATGCTGGTTCACTTGAAAAAGAATTCTTAGAAAAATATGGTAAACCATGCCCAGAAGCAATGATTGAAAGTGCTGATAGACACGTAAAAATATTAGAAGATTTAGATTTCCATGATATTTGTTTATCTTTTAAATCAAGTTCTGTACCTCTAACAATTGCTGTATATGAAGCAGCAAGTAAACACTATAATTACCCTCTTCATTTAGGTGTAACAGAAGCTGGAGGTTTTACTGAAAGTGCTGTTAAATCTTCTGCTGCACTAGGTGCATTATTATATCAGGGAATTGGTGATACAATTCGTGTATCTGTATCTGCTCCACCAAAAGATGAGCTGATTATTGGAAAGCAGTTACTAAAATCATTTGATTTAATTCACAATGTCCCTGATTTAATCTCCTGTCCAACATGTGGAAGAATTCAATATGATATGTTACCAATTGTTAAAGAAATGGAAGATTTCTTACAAACAATACATAGTGATGTATCTGTTGCCATTATGGGATGTCCTGTAAATGGTATTCAAGAAGCTTCAAGAGCTGATATTGGTGTGGCTGGAGGATATGATTCAGCAATACTATTCAGTCATGGGGAAGTTATCAGAAGAGTTCCTCAAGCTGAAATCGTCCAAGCTTTACAAGAAGAAATACTAAATTATGTCAAAAAAAATGAGAATTAATTCTCATTTTTTTCATATGATCGCAATAATTGAATTTCTTCTTTATATGGAGCTTTACCATCGATATATGGTGTTTCCAGTATTTTTGGTATAGAAGTAATTCTAGGGTTAGTTGCGATAGATGCTAAAATCTCTAATCCTATTTCTCCTTTACCGATATTTGCATGTCTATCTGAATGACAACCTCTATTATTTTTTGAGTCATTTAAATGAACAACATGCAAATGCTTCAAACCAATAATATGATCAAACTCATCCAAAACAGCATCAAAGTTACTTAAATCATATCCTGCATCATGTATATGACATGTATCTAAACATACACCAAAATTTGATAGAGATACTTTTGATAACAAGGTTTCCAGTTCTTCAAAAGTTCTACCAATCTCTGAGCCTTTACCAGCCATTGTTTCTAAGCAGATTGTAACACTAGATGGAATATCATCTTTCACTTCATTAACATGCGTAATAAAAGTATTTAAGCCTGTTTCTAAAGTAGATCCCGTATAGGAACCAGGATGTAAAACAAAATATTTTGCTCCAATATATGCTGTTCTTTTTAATTCAGATATAAATAATTCTTTCGAATTTTTAATGACATTTTCTTTAACAGAATTTGCTAAGTTAATAAGATATGGAGCATGTATAATCACATTGTCCAAATCAATATGATTTTCTTGTAATAAAACTATTGCTTCATCAACTTTTAATAATGAAACATCTACTCTTTTAGCATTTTGTGGAGCTCCTGTATATATCATTAAAGCATTTGCATTATAAGATAGTGCTTCTTTAACACTGCCTAACATATAATCTGGAGCAGCCATTTTTACATGTGATCCGATAATCATTTGTTCTTTAGGTCGTTTAATTCTTTCTGTCTTGCTTTATATCTAGCTTTCTTTTCTTCTTTAATCTTAGAGCGGATATATTCTCTCTTTTTCTTTCTTTCTAAATCATCAATTGCTCTTTGTCTCTTTTTCTTATAACCTGGCTTAACCTTAGTGTTTTTCTTGGTCATCATTTTAGAAATAGCAATCTTTGTTTCAGAGTCTTTTTCTGGATGTTTTTTGCCATATGGTCGAAGAGTTTGCCATTTACCAGCTTTAACTCTTTGATGTTCAAAGTGAATACCCTGCTTCATTAAAGAACGGATAGCTTGATCATCACCATCTTGATATAAAGCAAAACATGTACCTGTACTGCCATTTCTACCAGTTCTACCTGCACGGTGAATATAAAATTCAAGCTCTGATGGGAAACCGCAACTGATAACATGCGTTACAGTATCTAAGTCAATACCTCTAGCAGCTAAGTCAGTCGCAACTACATATGTATTAACACTGTTCTGTAAATCTTTTAAAGCCTTCTTTCTTTGTCTGCTTTCAAGATTTCCATGAATTTCTGTTACTTTAATACCATATCCTCTTAAGTCATTAGATATTTCTTCAGCCATTTCTCTAGTATTAGCAAAAATCAAACATACATATGGCTGGAATGCCGGTAACATTCCTTTAATCACTTCACTGTATGAATGGTGATAGCAAGGTACGAGAATATGTTTAATATCCTGATTGTTATTTTCCTTTTCTTCAATACGAATTGTTAGAGGATAATGCATATATTTCTTCAAGAATGGTTTCAACTGATCAGGGATAGTTGCACTGAAAGCAAGCATCTGCAAGTTTTCACTCATTCTTCCAGCAAAGGCATCAATATCTTCCAAAAAACCATATTCTAGTGTCATATCTGCTTCATCGACAACTAGCATTTTAGCTTCATCAATACGTAATTTACCTTCATCCAAGAATAAATCTTTAATTCTTCCTGGTGTACCAATTACGATATGTGGTTGCTCGCTCTCCAGTTGCTTAATATCTTTAATACGGTCTTGACCACCAACATATAGTTGAATACGGATATTTTTATCAACTTCCTGAAGTAAAGATGCTTTTTCAAAAATTTGAACAGCAAGTTCACGCGTTGGAGCAGTGATAACCGCAAAAGGACGATTGCTTGATGAATCGACCATTTCCATAATTGGAATCAAATAAGCGTGTGTTTTACCAGAACCAGTTTTACTGATACCAATAATATCTTTTCCTTTTAATACTGGTGGAATTACTTCCTCTTGTATTGGTGTTGGATTGACAAATCCATTTTTGTTAATAAAATCTAGTGTTGTATTTTTTAAATTAAAATCTTCAAAATGTTTCATATGTTCACCTGTTATAATAAATCATAGCTATTATAACTGAAAAAGAGGAGAATTACACTTATGGAAATTATCAATGTCATTCCAAGAGGCTATTGTCAGGGTGTAGTACGTGCAATTAAGATTGCCAAAGATACTGCTGAAAAATATTCAGACTACCCTATCAGCATGTTAGGCATGCTTGTACATAATCAATATGTTGTAAACGAATGTAAACATTTAGGTATACATTACCTTGATGATAAGAAAGCATCACGCTTAGATTTATTAGATAAAATAGACTCAGGAGTTGTTATTATTACAGCTCATGGTGCAAGTGAAGAAGTATATCAAAAAGCGAAAGATAAAGGTTTGATTGTTGTTGATGCGACATGTCCTGATGTGATGAAAACGCATGTCTTAGTCAAAGAACATGTAAAAGATGGTGATGTTATCTATATTGGTAAGAAAAATCATCCTGAAGCTGAAGGTACAGTAGGTTTATCTAATCATATTCATTTAGTTACTGAAGAAAAAGATTTAGATAACTTAGACGACCTTCATAATGTTTTAATTACCTGTCAAACAACATTATCTTTACTAGATACAAATCATTTGATTCAAAAAACAAAAGAAAAATTTAAAGACGCAAAAGTAGCCCCTGAAATATGCAACGCTACACGAATCCGCCAAGAAGCAGTATTAAATTTAAAAGATATTGATGTACTTTATGTTGTTGGTGATCCTCACTCAAATAACACAAACCAGTTAAAAAAATCTGCGGAAAAAGTTGGCATACCTAATGCCTATCTCATTGAAAATGCCAACGACATCAAAGAAAATCAAATTAAAGGTAAAAATAGAGTAGCTGTAACAAGTGGTTCAAGTACCCCAACTGCTTTAACTAATGATGTAGTATCTGTACTAAAAAAATATGCAGAAACAGGTATCTTAGATAAAGATATCCCTATTCCTGCTCATCTTTTTTAAGATCATTTAATTCTTCATCGGTGAGTAGACGATACTCACCTTTTTTTAATGTTTCATCGAGAATTAAATTTTTCATACGAATTCTTTTTAAATAGGTAACTTCGTTTCCAACAGCTAGAAACATTCTTTTTATTTCGTGATATTTACCTTCATGTAATACTAAATGACAACTGTAATCTTCTATATGCGTACATTCTGCTTTTGCAAAAACTGTACCATCTTTTAATACCATGCCACTTTCAAAAGCTTTTACCACTTCGCCAGTTAATTTATCTCTGCATTCTACATAATATTCTTTATCTACATGTTTTTTAGGCGAAAGAAGTTTATGTCCAAGTTCACCATCATTGGTAATAAGTAATAACCCTTCGGTATCTTTATCAAGTCTTCCTACTGGAAATAAGCCTTTAACAATATTTGGAACTAAATCGATGACACATGGTACATTACCTTCTGTTGCACTGATATAACCGGATGGCTTATATAACATATAATACATAAACTTATGATATGGGATAACTTCATTCAGCAGTTTAACAACATCTTTTTCTTCATTAATTTTATAATCAGCCTTTGTAATAATTTCATCATTAACCGATACTTGTTTTGCTTTAATAATCTTTTTTAATTCAGAACGTGTTGCAATTCCTGCTTCGCTCAAAAACTTATCTAAACGCATCCTATTAAGCCCTTT
>CAJJTI010000133.1 GCA_905194705.1 uncultured Solobacterium sp.
TATAACTAAACCACATGGTTGTTATAGAGGGAACCACTCTCTATGTTAAATTCCCCTATTTTTTATAAGATTTATGCTGCTTTCTTTTCTTTCGCAGCTGCGATAACTTTATCAGCTACATCTTTTGGAGCGTCTTGATAACGTTCAAATGATACTGTAAATTTACCTCTACCTTGAGTCATTGAGCGAAGTTCATTAGCATATGTTAGAATTTCTGCCATTGGAACTTCCGCAACAATTTCCTGTTCTCCATCTTCTGTTGTTTGCATATCAACAATCATACCTCTACGTTTAGTAATATCGCCCATGATTGTTCCTGTATATTCTTCAGGTGCATAAACTACAACTTTATCGATTGGTTCTAATAATACTGGTTTAGCATTTGGCATTGCATTATTGTAAGCTAAACGAGCAGCTTCTTTAAAGGCCATTTCTTTGGAATCTACTGGGTGATAAGATCCATCATATAGTGTAGCTTTAACACCAACAACTTTATATCCTGCTAATACACCCTTTTCCATGCAGTCTCTTAAGCCTTGCTCTACTGGTGGGAAATATTGCTTAGGCACAGCACCACCGAATACTTCTTCAGCAAATACCATATCTTCACTGTCTACTGGTTCAAAGCGTACCCATACGTCACCATATTGACCTGCACCACCATTTTGTTTCTTATATTTACCTTGTGCTTCTGCTTTACCACGAATTGTTTCACGGTATTGAACAGTTGGAACTGTAGTAGTTACTTCAACCTTATATTTTGTCTTTAATTTAGAAATAATCAAATCAATATGTTGATCACCTAAACCATATAGTACTTGCTCATGAGTTTCAGCGTTCTTATCTAGACGAATTGTTCTATCTTCAGCGCACATATTGCGAATACCAACTGACAATTTATCTTCATCAGCTTTTGTCTTTGGCCAAATTGCATAACCTAAGTTTGGTTCTGGGAATTCAATCGGATCAAATTTAACAACTTTATTTTGTGTACATAATGTGTCATTAGTAGATGTATTTTGCAGTTTAACAACCGCACCAATGTCACCAGTAAATAACTTACCAACACCAATCTGATATTTACCATTTACTACATATACCTGTGAAATCTTTTCAGATACTTCTTTATTTGCGTTATAAACTTGAGAATCTGAATTCAAGATACCACTCATTACTTTCAAGTAAGATACTTGTCCTACAAATGGGTCAATAATTGTCTTAAATACAAATGCAGATAAAGCTTCTTTTTCATTTGTTTCTAATTCAATGTTTGCACCTTTTAATGATGTTGCATGAATATGTCCTTTTTCAGCATAACTTGGGAAATACTCTGTAATTAAGTCCATTAAACGTTCAATACCTGTTTCGTTTGTAGCACTACCACAATATACAGGGTGAATATCACCATTTCTTACACCAATTCTTAATCCCTTAGCTACTTCGTGCATATCGAATTTTTCGCCAGAGAAGAATTTTTCCATTAATGAATCATCAGTCATTGCAATAGCTTCTGCAATTTCGCTATAGTATTCTTCAACTTGATCAACCATATCACTTGGAACATCCTGTGGTTCATCATGATTGTCATAGAACCATGCTTTATTACGTAGAATATTTACAGAACCTGCAACTGTTCCATCTTTAATAATTGGCATTTCAAAAGGAATAACAGATTTACCAAATTTTTCTCTTAAAGCACTATATGTCTTTTCAAACGAAGCATTTGGATCATCCATTTTATTTACAAAGAAAATTGTAGGAAGTTTTCTATTTATAACAGCTTCTTTATAAGCTCTTTCTGTTCCCGCTTCTACACCTTCTTTAGCATCAACAACAATTAGTGCATTATCACCTACTGTTAAACCAGTAACTTCTTCACCTTCATAATCCATATACCCTGGAGTATCGATGAAGTTAATTTTTTTATCTTTCCATTCTACAGGTGCTAAATGGCAATAGCATGATAAACCTCTTTTACCTTCATCAATATCGAAGTTTAAAGCCGTTGTACCATCACCTGCTTTACCCATACGGTCAATAGCTTTTGTAAAATGAAGACAAGCTTCACCTACTGTACTTTTACCCGCACCAGAGTGACCAAGTAAAACAACATTACGAACATCTAATGATAAATAGTCTTTCATATTGCTTCACCTACTTTAACAAGCCTTTCAAATCTTCAAAACATTCTTTACGAACATAATGAATAGCTAAGTTACCTTGATAATCTTTAAGTGTTTTGTCTGCACCATGTTCTATCAAGAAACGAATTAATTCTGGGTATCCAATATAAGCAGCTCTCATTAAAGCTGTGCATCCTTTATTATCTACAGCATTTACATCAGCACCTGCATCAAGTAAACTTTTCATTTCTTCTAATTTATAAGCTGTTGTGGCTTCCATAAGAGCAGTTCTGCCTTCTTCGTCTTTTGCATTAACATCTGCTCCCTTGCCAATTAAATAATTAACTACTTCTGTTTCACCTAATAATGCAGCTCTCATTAATGCTGTTCTTCCTTTATTATCATGTGAATTCACATCAGCACCTGCATGTTCAAGCATTCTACAAATTTCTAAATGTCCTTTTTTCGCTGCACCCATTAGTGCTGTCTTATTATTTTTGTCACGTGCTCTAACATCTGCTCCATTATCTAGCAAATAGCGGACAATATTATCGTATCCTCTTTTTGCACTACGCATTAATGCTGTTCTTCCGTCACCATTAGCAACGTTAACATTTGCGCCTTTAGAAACCATTGAACAAACCTTTTCGAAATCACCTCTAGCTGCAGCGTCGAAAAATTCTTGATTAATCTGATCCATATAGATATCCTCCTTTTAATGATATGGACAAAAAAAGTGGCACACGCATACCACCTTAAAAGAACAATAAATTGTAATCATGAGAAACTCTGTCTAAAAGAATAACCTCTTTTCCAAGCAAGTTTTGTACATTAAAAAGTGTAACTTTAGTTCCTAACATGATCTTTCAACTCCATTCTTGTCTATGACTTTATTGTATCGAATTAAAAGATAACTGCAAGAATTTTATTCTCGTTTTAAATTAATTTCTTGTAATATTTTTGTTAATTTTTGAAAACGTTTTCATTCATTATCTTTAGCAATATAAACAGTCCTTGTTGGAAAGGCCATTTGTATATTTTCTTTACGAAATTCTTTAAGTATTTCTTCTCTAACTTTACATGCTGCACTATAGCTTTCGCCAACTGATTTTCCTTCTACATAGAAGCATAAATCAACACTGCTTTCATTTAGATTTTCCACAAATACATTACACTGATCATTTGTTATACCAATATTCTTTTCTTCTATTGATACAACCTTTTGAATGACACTTCGAGCAGAATCAATATCAGTATCATAAGTTACGGAAACATAAATTTTATTTTTAAAGTTATGACCTGTACGATTTTCTATAATTGTAGAATTCATCGTGCTGTTAGGAATAATTACATTTGAGTTATTCACTGTTTCTAGAACAATATGTCTAAAGTTTATTTCTTTAACTTTACCCGTAATATTTTTATCTGGTAATGTAATTGAATCTCCTAGATGAAATGGCTCATATAAAGCAATAAAGAAACCACTGATATAATTACCAAAACTTTCCTGTGCAGCTAAACCTACAATAACAGCAACTAAGCTTGTCGCACCTAATAAAGCCGTACCTAATACTCGCATTGGCTTAATTTCCGAAAAAACAAGAAACGCTGCAACCGCAAACATCACAGTTCTTAATGTTTTAAATAAATAACGAAATGCTGTATTTTTATGTGCCCCATTTTTTTCATGAACAACCTTCTGTAATTTATTTAAGCTTGCATTTAATATCGTTGTAACAACAAATATAAATATAAAATAGATTAAAAAATTCCAAAAACCATTTTCAAATAATTCTTTTTCTATCGCTTTTAACATAAACTACCTCATTTTTTTATACGCTCTTTATAATCAGGCATATATTTTTCTATTACCTCATAAAATTCCTTTGAATGGTTTGGCACCAAGAAATGTGCATATTCATGTAACAATACATATTCAAAAAATTCAACTGGATAATGTATTAATCTAGTACTAAGTGTAATTGAATGTTTATTAGGAAAACAAACACCCCATCTACTTTTCATATCTCTTAGTTTAATATCAGGCAATTGAAGACGATTAGATTTACATATTTTTTCATCCCAATTACTTCTGTTAATCTCAATTAGTTCCTGCATCTTTTGCTGCATATATTTCTTCACTAATTTATCCTGAGAAACTTGCTTATACTTTGGAGTTAAGAAATAAATCGCTTCTTCTGTTTCTTCAATAGTTGTTCTTCTACTATATGCAATAACAATATATTTCTTTTGCCCTAAAATATATATTTCATTTTCTTCACTTATCGCATTCATTTCATTTCTTTTTTGAATCACCTTTTGTGTTTTCTTAATCCAGCTAGCTCGTGACTCAATAAAACTTTGTATAATCTTTTCACTTGTACTATAAGGAACACTGCATAACAAACTTCCATCTTTTCGAACACGAAGATACATATTTTTATTACGTGTTTTTTCAATATTAATTGTTATTAGATTTCCCTCAATTTCCATTTGCAAAGATTTCATGCATCAATCATAAAAAACTACTTTCTGATTATCAAGCTAAAGTTTATTTATAGTTAAAAAGTTAGTCGTGAGCATGTTGCTGAATTTTATTCGACAATTAATTTTATAATTACTATCTGGAAAAAGATAACAAGAGATGAAATTGACTAACATGCTATTTGTTGGTTCTCTTGTATTTGTTCTAGGCGCATGTTCTACACCTACTCCTGCTACTTCTACTTCAGAAACTGAAGTTAAAGAAGTAGTAACAAGTGGCAAATAAGAGGTAACTAACAATACTGGTGCTGACATCAATGGATTTTATATCTATGATGCAACTTCTTCTGACAAAGGTACTAACTACGCTGAAGGCGGTTTAACTGATGGCGAAACTATTACTGTTGAAATCAACGTTGATAAAGATAAAGCTGAAGGATATGCCATGAAAGTTGAATACATTGCAGGTGATACAACTGTTACTGTATTTGAAAACCTTCACCTAGAAGAAGCTCCTCTTTATTTAAAGGGCGAAGCTGATGTTACTAGCGGTGCTACACCATTTACAAAACCTGAATAATTATTTATTTAGAAAGTAAAAACGGATTGACTAGTGATTAGAATCATTGTCTTTTGGTTTTTCTTATATTTTCTTCTTGAGTCATCTTAACAAACCACTTTTTACTTTCATTTGTTAATCAATTTTTTTAAAATTCATAATATAGCAAAAAAACCGCATATGCGGTTTAAATTTTACCTATGGGGCGATTGATGGGACTCGAACCCACGAATGCT